>RFIK01000160.1 GCA_003695605.1 Chlorobiota bacterium | reverse complement strand
TCTTCGCAAGAACGACGGGCACCACAATTTGCGCAGGTGAGTATCCTTCGTAGATGTGGTACCGTCCTGCGAAGACAAGCGCAGTGCCACTACTGAATCGGACAATGAGAATTTCGCTCTGGTGGCCAGCAACGCTCGTCTGCGGGAGAATCGGCACGTCTGCATAGGGGATACGCTCTACCACGTCTTGTTCGAAGACTGGGGCAATTCCAGAGCCTGCGATGATAGCAACCGACAGTGGCTCGGTGCAGCGCCGGGCAAGCAATTCCGCCGATCGCTCGAGCGTGCGACGGTCACACGTGATGGGGAATATTCGTTGTTGCATTGCTGTGCAATTTAGCGGTGCGTTCTTCTTGCTTTGTTTTCATGAGCAACCACGATGCAGCGTTCGATGTCGAGCGGCTAAAAGAGTTGCTCGAACGTGAGATTGTGCCGTACGTCGAAAAGCATGGCGGCAGCCTGGAGCTTGTCGAGGTTACTGGGTCCACTGTTCGCGTTCGGCTGCGAGGTGCATGTGAGCACTGCAGCGCGCAGATGGTCACGCTCCGAATAGGCATCGAACGGCTTCTGCGGCGCGCGCTGGATCCCTCTCTTCGCGTTGAGCACGTTCGATGAGGTGCGTTAGCGCGATGCTCGCTCCACCGGAGTCAGTGGGCGCACAACACTAATACCAGCGGCGCTGGGGTAGGAGCGGACGTACTCTTCCAGGCTTGGCTCGAGTGTGACTTTCCCAGATTTCGAGGAGGCGTGAATCAGCGAGAGCTTCCCCCCTGATCGAAGTGCGATGCCAAGGTGTGCATAGTCGAGTCCAGGCTTGGTCGTTGCGATTGCGACGATGTCGCCGGATTGTATCCCGCCGAGTGCAGAAGCAAGGCGCTCCAGCGGAATGATCGCCATCGGCTGACGTGAGAGTCTGCGTTCGATCGTACGGAGTTTTCCGATGAGCACGCTGCTATCGCGGAGTTGGGGATAAAGTTCTGCATGTGTGCTCATGAAGTTGAGCCTCTTGCGCACGAATTTCCCTTCGAGCTGTCTGGTGACATCGCGTACGATGCCTTTTGCGACGTTATCGGCGATCCATTCGCTGGTATAGTGCAGGCGCGACAGGTATCCATCTAGGATGCCGCGCCGATAGCGGATACGCTCCAGTTGGTGCATGAATTGGTTGTACGAACACTGACCGAGTGCTACACTTTGTGCTAACGCGAGAGCACTTTCGACGAGTGTGACGCAATCGAATCCTTCGCTGGTGAATCGGCAGCGTTCGTGCAGTTCGGTATCGAGTGTTCCTGCGCGGTACGGCTGGCCTACGAATAGTTGGGCAACAAGTACGTAGAGCACCGGAAATGGTTTTTCTGTCCAGCGTTGCCCATTGATGAGTGCGCAGTGGCTTGCGATCCAACTCGAATCGTGTTGGGTGATGCCAGGCTTGGACGTAACGACTGTTGTCGTGCAAAGCAGGAGTGCGAGAATACGTCGGTGCATCATGCTCAGCCACACAAGAACGAAGTGAAGCGAAAATAAACCATGTGTGTGCTCGTTTGTGGCAGCACCATACGTTCCTTTGCTCTCCCAGATTGCCATGCGTGCCCTCGTTGTTGCGTTTTTGCTGGTAGCCACATTAGCGGCCAATGGGCAGAAGATCCTCATTCCGATGGATGCGCGTACACAGTCCGACCACCTCAAAGCGTATGGCATCGCGTACTGGGTACTAACTCGTGGGCAGCCCGTTGATTGGCTGCTCAACTACCGCGGCGGCTCGTTCCTGACCGATTACAGCGATGCTATCGCTGCTGAGTGTCGGGTGCGAGGAGTTTCCTTCGAAGTGCTCGATGCAGCATCGGCTGCGAGTATCCTTGCAGAAGTCACAAGCGAGAACAGCAACACAGACGCCGTGCGCCTGGAGAAAGCCCCACGCATTGCCGTCTATGCCCCGCCTGGTTTCCGTCCGTGGGACGATGCTGTCACGCTTGCGCTCGAGTATGCTGAAATCAAGTACGACAAGGTCTGGGATGAGGAAGTCCTCCACGGCAAACTCGAAGGCTACGATTGGCTCCACCTCCACCACGAGGATTTCACCGGCCAGATTGGGAAGTTCTACTACTCATTCGCAACGGCACCGTGGTACATTGCGCAAGAGCAACTTTTGCGGACGACAGCGCAAAAGCTCGGATTCGCCAGCATTCGGGAGCTCAAGCGTGCTGTAGTGGATAAAATCCGCGAGTTCGTTGCCGGCGGTGGCTTCATGTTTGCAATGTGCACAGCAACCGATACCTACGACATTGCACAAGCTGCGCACAATACCGACATCGTACCAGCGATCTTCGATGGAACCCCGGTTGATCCTGATTGCCAAGCAAAACTCGACTATAGCCGCTGCTTTGCGTTCGAAAATTTCCACGTCATCACCGACCCTGCAATCGTTGAATTTTCGGACATTGATGTTGACCCGATGCTACTCATTCCCAACCAGGCATCGGATTACTTCACACTCTTTGAGTTCTCTGCGAAGTACGACCCCGTCCCGACGATGCTGACGCAATGCCACGTCAATGTCATCAAGAACTTTTTAGGGCAGACGACCTACTTCCGCAAGCAGTTCATCAAGAAGTCGGTGACAATTCTCGCTGAGCGTGACGGTACGGACTTTGCCAAGTATATTCACGGCAATTTCGGTCGTGGAACGTTTACGTTCTACGCCGGCCATGACCCCGAAGACTACCAACACGCTGTCGGCGATCCACCGACGGATCTGTCGCTCCACAAGAATTCTCCGGGGTACCGGCTGATCTTGAACAACGTCCTATTC
>RFIK01000159.1 GCA_003695605.1 Chlorobiota bacterium | reverse complement strand
TTGCCCAGCACGGTAGACTTGTGCTCATCACGCCCGATGGCCCTCGTGGCCCCCGTGGTGTGGTAAAGCGCGGGGCGGTGCTCTGTGCGCAGCATGCGCATGTGCCACTGCATTGGTGCACGGTTCGTTGCCGGTGGGCGTGGCGCTTTGAGCGCTCGTGGGACCGATTCCTCCTGCCGCTGCCATTTGCGCGGATCGAGCTGGAGTTCTCTGAGCACATCGCAATCTCGCCGATGCTCGAGAGCGATGCGATCGCAGTACTGTGCAACCATCTTCAAGAACGTTTCGCGCCGGAGGATTAGCGGAATGCTGCTTGCACCGATCATCCACTATCGCAATCGGCTCTACGATCGTGGCGTTTGCGTGCGCAGCCTACCAGTGCCGGTCATGAGCGTGGGCAACATCACAACGGGAGGCACTGGCAAAACGCCGATGGTTATTGCCCTTGCGCAGATGCTCACAGCGTGGGGCTGGCGTGTTGCGATCATCAGTCGGGGCTATCGGCGAAAGAGCCGTGGCATCGTTGTTGTCTCCGATGGGCGAGGGCTGCGTGCATCCATTGCCGAAAGCGGCGATGAACCAGCCCTCATCGCCGAGCGCGTCCCGGCGGCAATTGTCGTCGCTGCACGACAGCGGTATGCAGGAGCGTTGCGTGCCATCGAACGCTTCGGGGCTGAGGCAATCATTCTCGACGATGGTTTCCAGCACCGCACGGTCGCACGTCAGGTAGATGTTGCGATGGTCGATCGTGCATCGCTCGACCCGACGAACGAGCTGCTGCCGTTTGGGACGCTCCGCGAGCCGAGACGAAGCTTGCGTCGGGCGAATGTGCTCTGCGCAGTTGGCGTCGAAGCAGACCGCGTTCGTCCATTTGCTCGTGCTGGAGCATTGATCCTCCGCGGAGAGGTTGCACTCGATGGCTGGTACTCGCTCGACGGTGGAAGATCTGTCAATCCGAGTGGATCGGTGATTGGTCTGTGCGGTATCGCTCACCCCGAGCGGTTTCGAAGCACAATCGAGCGCGCTGGCGATATGCAGCTTGCTGCATTCTTGAGCAAACGCGACCACTACTGGTACACTCGTGCCGATGTCGAGCACGTCATCGCTGCTGCACAGCGCGTGAGTGCGCGGTGGGTGCTCACAACGGAGAAAGATGCCGTCAAACTTCGGCAGTACGCTGCCGAGTTCCGCAGCGCTGGCTGCGAGGTCGGCGTCGCACGGATTTCGCTTCGTTTGACGCCTCCAGACAAGCAGTGGCTCGAAGTGATGTTGTTCAACTTCCGGAAGCGGTGCCGATGAAGATTGCACTCTCAAAAGGCAGTGGCAGTGCCAAGTATGCCTTGTATCGCTCGTGGTTAGAAAGCATTCGCCCAGATCTCGAGGTGCTCGACCTTGCGCGCGACGGCTACGATCGTTCCCGTGCTCGTAGCGAGCTTGCAGAGTGCGCGGGGATCGTCTTCACTGGTGGTGCAGATCTCGATCCAGCCTTGTATGGTGCAGACGCAATGCGCCAGCTTTGCCAGAGCATCGAGCGTGAGCGGGACGACTTCGAGCTTGCACTCTTCGAGATCGCGCGCACCGCGACGATGCCGATCCTCGGGATCTGTCGCGGTGCACAGCTCATCAACGTTGCGCTCGGTGGAACGCTGGTGGTGGATATCCCCCATCAACGTGGCGGCGCTGTTCCCCATGGGAAAACGGCGCAGGGCGATAGCACGCATGCGGTGAGCATCGAGGCGGGGACAATGTTGGGACGCATGCTCCGCACGTGGGAAGGTCAGGTCAATAGCGCGCACCATCAAGCAATCGAGCAGCTTGGTGAAGGACTTGCGCTTGCTGCACGTGCCCCTGATGGAATCGTCGAAGCAGTTGAATGGGCCGATCCATCCTCTCGTGGGTTTTTGGTCGCCGTTCAATGGCATCCAGAGCGGATGACAGACCGTGACTCGCCCTTTGCCCGCGGAATCGGAGAGCGCTTTCTTTTCGAGTGCGAGAGCTATCAGCTCCTCCTCCAAGGGCAGTCGTATGATCGCGAGCGCTTTATGGCACCACCAGAGGAGATGCCCAATGGAGCGTAGCGGCTGGCTTGGTTGGCTCCGCCGGTTGAGCAGAGGGTGCATCGTTCCACTTGGCGAGCTGTTGCTCATCGAGCAGTTGCAGCTTGCTGTGCTTGCAGCGCTCGTTGCCGCACTGCTCGATGTCGTGTCTGCATGGCTGAGTTGGTCGGTTCCATCCTTGCACGCCCAGTACGCTGAGCTCAACGCGCTCGTTGCGCGCCGCATGGGATACGAGCCACCAGCGATGCAGGATTTTTCCGCACTTGGGGTGTTCACAGCGTCGTTCTTCGTCGGTGGGGTTGGTGCTGCATTGCTTTGGGGAGTCGTCGGAGCTCTTACAATTCGCGGAGTGCTTCGGAAAAATGTTTCGCTGAGTGTGTTAGCAACCAGTGCCGTGGTTCCACTTCCGATTGTAAGCCTTGTGCAACTTGCAGTAACGCTGCTTCATTGGAGTGGGGTACCTATCAGCATCGTGCCATCGCTTGCTGTACTGTTCGATCCAGCTACCGCGGATATTCGGCTCTATTCGATTGCAGCAAAACTCGATCTGGGCGCGCTGCTCCATGCAGGGGCAATGGTCTGCCTTGCGGTGGGCTGCTCATGGATGCACGTCCTCAGCGGCGGGCTTGTTGCGTTTACAGTGCGGAGCATCCTCGTCGGTGGAGGGATCCTGTTCATTGCCCGGAGTGCAGGCTTACCGCCGTCGTAATCGTGCAACGAAGAACCCATCGGTGCCGTGACGGTGTGGCAACAGTTGAAGCTGCCATTCGTCGGGCGAGAGCGGAAGTGCGATGCCATAGCGTTCGAATGCTGGCGCAAGTGGATCCGGCTCGAACTCAGTGTGGCGCGCCAAAAACCGCTCGACCACCCGCTGATTCTCCTCCGGAAGCAGTGAGCAAGTAGCGTAGACCAACACACCACCACTGCGGACACATGCGTGGTACTGCTCGAGGATACGCTCCTGCGTGGCGACGATGCGTTCAAGCTGCCGCGTGTGGATCCGCCACTTGATTTCCGGTGCACGGCGAACTGTCCCGCTCCCTGTGCAGGGAACATCGAGCAAGACTGCATCGAAGTGTGCGCGTTGCGCCGAGCGATGACCATCGAGTTTTGCAAGGTGAATCGAGCGAAAGCGGTGTCGCTTGAGTCGGCGTGCAAGTTGCTCAAGGCGTCGCCGATCAGCATCGGTAGCGATAATGCGTCCGCGATCACGTTGGAGTTGAGCAAGGTGCAACGTCTTCCCTCCGGCGCCAGCGCACGCATCGAGGATGTCCCAGTCCTCTTCAGGAGCCAGTGCGAATGCAACGAGCTGGCTGCCTTCGTCCTGTACCTCGATCGCACCGGTGCGATACAGCGGGTGGTCGAGCAAGTACATCCGTTGCTCGATGACGATTCCTGACGGCGAGAGCGAAGTCGGACGTGCTGCGATACCTTCGCGTGCGAAGTGCTCCAGGAGGTCTTCTCTCGTTTGCGTAAGGCTTGCACTGCGGAGGACCAGTGGTGCAGGCCGCATCAACGCTCGCCCCAGAGCAAGAATTTCTGATTTAGGCATCCCGCCGGTGCGGAGCGACTCGACGATCCATTCCGGCAGGCACGTAGCGATCGCAAGCTGAGCGCTGCTCGATGGTGAGCATTCGAGCTTGGGGAGCATACGCCGCAGTGCATCACCCCAGTCGGTGGGGAGTTCGGTTCCCAATGTGCGTGTGTAGAGCGCCGCAAGTGCTTGGTCGGGATCGGTGGAGCTACCTGCCGCTGGGTCGAGCACTTCGTGCGGGTTGAACGATGCCCACGCTGGCGCGATAGCAGCGATTGCACCCATCAGTGCTGCCAACGCTTGCGATGGTTGCGGAAGGTTGTTCTCGTCGAAGTACGTGCGGGCAAGATGCTCGGCAGCGTTTTTGGTGCGCAGTGTTGCGAAGACAATTTCCGACAGCGCACGGCGTTCTTTGGCGCCGAGATACTTGCGAGCACGCGTGTAGCTGCTGGTGAGGACATCCGCAGGAGTCGCGCGCGAGCGCTCGATCTGCCCGAGAAGCTCTGTGCAGTGCCCGAGCAGTGAAACAGGATTCATCGCACAGCTGACGGTAATTTTGTTCGATTCACATCGAGACGAGCGTGACAGTTCTTTCAGCAGAAAACCTCCACAAAGCATACTCGCTGCGTTCGGCCAACGACACGATCGTGCTCCGTGGGGTCTCGTTGGCAATCAGCGGTGGTGAATACGTCGCGCTCGTCGGTCCATCCGGGGCGGGCAAAAGTACGTTGCTGCACGTGCTCGGTGGACTCGATAGTCCCGATGCAGGTGAGGTGTACTACTATTTCGATGGCGGTCCGCCGCGTGCACTATCAAGGCTTGATGAATCTGCCCGAACGCGGCTGCGATCGTTCGAGATTGGCTTTGTCTTCCAGTTCCACCACTTACTGGCTGAGTTCACCGCGCTCGAGAATGTGATGCTGCCGCTTTTGCTGCGCGGCGAGCGGCGGAGCCAGGCGCAGGATGCTGCGCGTGCGATGCTCGAAGCAGTTGGGCTGGGGTATCGTCTGGAGCATCTGCCTACGGAGCTTTCCGGTGGGGAACAGCAACGCGTAGCGCTTGCGCGGGCGCTTGTGATTCGACCGCGGCTACTTCTGGCTGATGAGCCGACGGGGAATCTCGACTCGCAGAATACCGAGCGCTTGCTCTCGCTCATCGCGTCGCTCCGACGCGAGTATCAGCTCACAGTGCTGGTCGCAACGCATAGCGCAGAGATTGCGGCCGCAGCGGATCGGGTACTCTTTTTGCGTGATGGTACCATCGTTGCGGAAAAGCGCCAATGAGTTCTGCAGCCGTGCAGTGGATTGTGCGTTGCTACGCAGTGGTTCTCGTGGTCGCTGGTGTCGCATCGTACGTGCTCGGAACTGGTCATGCACCGATTGCGCTCGTCGGTGGTATCGGCGGTGGTACACTCGTTGCTGTGTTGAGCGGTCTCTTTCGGCGGCGTGTGTTCTGGAGTCGTCCAGCACTGGTGACTGCGGTTGGGATTTTTACGCTCTCGTTTATCTGGCGATCGGCAGAATCCTTCGTGCGTGGGCAGCATCGCAGTGGGCTGCTGCTTGCTGTGTTGGCTGCTGTTTCGCTGCCGGTGTTTGTTGTACTTCTTCGTGCATGGAACCGATGAGTTCTCCCCTACTCCATGGAACGACTGTTGTTGCCGTCATTCGCGATGGTCGAGCGTGTATTGGGAGCGATGGGCAGGTATCGCTCGAAGCAACCGTGCTCAAAAGCTCAGCGCGGAAAGTACGGCGTCTTTACAATGATTCCGTGCTCGTGGGGTTTGCCGGTGCGACAGCTGATGCATTTACGCTTTTGGAGCGCTTCGAAGAGCAGCTTAGTTCGCACCGTGGGAACCTGGTCCGTAGCGCAGTCGAGCTTGCGAAAGCCTGGAGGACCGATCGCTACCTGCGGCGGCTGGAGGCAATGCTCGTAGCGGCAACGCGATCGGAAATGGTGCTCATCAGCGGCAATGGCGATGTCATCGTCCCCGATGATAACATCGTCGCTATCGGCTCCGGCGGTAATTACGCGCGTGCAGCAGCACGGGCCTTGATTCGTCATACACCGTTGGATGCCCGGCAGATCGTGGAGGAATCGCTCCGGATTGCAGCCGAGATTTGCATCTACACCAACGACCATTTCACGATCGAGGAATTATCATGACGATGCAGCCATCGATCCTTGCCCCACGGCAGATTGTCGCCGAGCTCGATAAGTACATCATCGGTCAACAGGAAGCCAAGCGTGCCCTCGCCATTGCGCTGCGCAATCGCTGGCGCCGGCAGCTCGTCGCACCACCGCTGCGCGATGAGATCATGCCGAACAACATCATCTTGATCGGTCCGACAGGGGTTGGGAAGACCGAGCTTGCACGCCGACTTGCACGGCTGGCGGGCGCGCCGTTTGTCAAAGTTGAGGCAACGAAGTTCACCGAAGTTGGATACGTCGGCCGCGACGTCGAGAGCATGATCCGTGATCTTGCCGAGACGGCTGTTGCGATGGTTCGGCAGGAGAAAACCGCCGAGAAGCGCCGAGAAGCTGCTGCCGCAGCAGAAGAGCGTCTGCTGAACATTTTGGTACCTCCGCCTCCGAGTGGTGTGTCGTTCGATCTGAGCTCTGTCTCAGGCGGGGAGGGATACACGGAACGGCGCGCGCAGATGCGCTATCGGCTCAGCATGGGAGAACTCGACAATCAACTCATCGAAATCGAGGTTGCTGCTCCTCAGATGCCGGTGATGCAGGTCATGGGCCCAATCGGGCTCGATGATTTGGGCATCAACTTACACGACATGCTCGGCAAATTCCTCCCCAAAACGACCAAGCGTCGTAAGGTCACCGTTGCCGAGGCACGTGCTCTGTTCGAGCAAGAGGAAGCCGAAAAGCTCCTCGATATGGATGCGGTCGTCCGAGAAGCACTTGCACGTGCCGAGACCATGGGCATCGTCTTCATTGACGAGATTGATAAAATCGCATCGCGCGGGCAGTCCGCCGGCCCTGATGTCTCGCGTGAAGGCGTCCAGCGCGATTTACTCCCGATCGTCGAAGGCTCAACTGTGAACACAAAGTACGGTCCACTTCGAACGGACCACGTGCTCTTCATCGCTTCGGGTGCGTTCCACGTTAGTAAGCCGTCGGATTTGATCCCTGAGCTGCAAGGACGATTCCCAATACGTGTCGAACTTCACTCGCTTTCTGAGCAAGACTTCGTGCAGATTCTGACGCTTCCGGAGAATGCGCTCATCAAGCAGTACCAAGCACTGCTTGCAACCGATGGTGTCGAGCTGGAGATTTTGCCTGATGCGATCGCAGAAATTGCCGCCATTGCTGCGAGAGTCAACGAAACGGTGTCGAACATTGGCGCGCGGCGGCTCCACACGATCCTGACGACGTTGCTCGATGATCTCCTCTTCGATGCTCCCGATGCTCTCGCTGAGCGACGCTTTACGATTGACGCTGCGTATGTTCGTACAAAACTCGACCGCATCACACAGGATGTTGACCTTAGCAAGTACATGCTCTGATGTTTACGATTCGCTACTTGCGCTGGCATGAGCGCGCTGAAACTGCAGAGCAAGCGCTCGAGCGCTTGCTGCACCTGTTTCGCATCGTCCTGCTCAAGGTGGATATGGATGTCGAAGACGCACTGCGGCTGGTCGAGCTGCTCGATGAACGCTACGGCGTGCTCGGCGATATGACGATGGATGATTACATCGAGCTCTTGATCGCTGAAGGTCTGCTCGAAGAGCGCGATGGCAGGCTTCGCCCCACGCCGAAAACTGAACGACTGATTCGCACCGATGCACTCGGCGAAATCTTCCGTTCGCTCAAGAAAGGGGAACTGGGCAACCACGAAGTCTCGCACAGTGGCGAAGGGAGCGAACCACTTCCTGAAACGCGACCCTACGTTTTCGGTGACTCGACGACGCTCATTGACTTGGGTGAAACGTTCCATAACGTCCTCCTGCGCGATAGCACGCTCGAGCGCTTTCCCCTCCGAGAGGAAGACATCAGCGTCCACGAAACCGAGCACGCAACATCCTGTGCAACAGTGCTGGCAATTGACATCTCCCACTCAATGGTGCTCTACGGCGAAGACCGCATCACGCCTGCAAAACAAGTTGCGCTTGCGCTTATCGAACTTATCGCTACAAAGTACCCCAAAGACCAGCTGGAGGTCATCGTCTTCGGCGATGAGGCGCGCCGCATCGAGCGACGGCTCGTTCCGTACATCAGCGTCGGTCCGTTCCACACGAACACACGCGATGCGCTGCGCTTGAGCCGGCAGCTGCTCCGCCGCGTCCGGAGCGCTAACATGCAAATCTTCCTCGTCACCGATGGCAAGCCATCAGCAATCTTCGATGATAGCGGCCGGCTCTACAAAAACCCCTTCGGGCTCGATCCTCGAATTGTCAACAAAACACTCGACGAAGCAGTTGCCTGCCGTCGCGATGGCATCACGATCAGCACGTTCATGATTGCCAGCGATCCATACTTACGCAGTTTCGTCGAGGAACTCACCAAAGCAAACCGTGGCCGAGCATTCTACAGCGACCTCGACCAACTGGGGAAACTGCTCGTGGTGGACTACATCCGCAATCGCCGCGCACTGCGGTAGTTGGGTGGTGTATTTTGGCAGTACGTCGAGCATGCACCTGACGGTAAGTATGACGCCTTTGCTTCGCATCGAACATCTTGTTACGGAGTTTCGAACCGACGAGCGTATCGTCCGCGCGGTCGATGATGTCTCATTCGAGATACCGCGCGGAAAAACCATTGGCATCGTCGGTGAATCTGGCTCGGGAAAGTCTGTCACAGCGCTCTCCATCATGCGTTTAGTCCCGAGCCCGCCGGGGAACATCGTCAGCGGTTCGATTGTGCTGACCGAATCTGACGGTGCGCAGGTGGATTTGCTCGCATTGCCGGAAGAGCAGATGCGCCACTACCGGGGGAATCGCATTGGGATGATTTTCCAGGAGCCGATGACCTCGCTCAATCCGGTGTTCCGGTGTGGGGACCAAGTTGCTGAGGCGCTCCAGTTGCACTTGGGAATGAGCCGCCAGGATGCACGGGAGCGTGTCCTCCAACTGTTCCGGGAAGTGCAGCTTCCGCGGCCGGAAATTATCCTCGACCAATATCCGCATCAACTCTCGGGCGGGCAGAAGCAACGGGTGATGATTGCGATGGCGATGGCCTGCAACCCCGATCTACTTATCGCCGACGAGCCGACGACAGCGCTTGATGTTACCGTGCAAGCAACAATCCTGGAGCTAATCGGCCACTTGCAACAGCAACACCACATGAGTGTGCTCTTCATTACGCATGACTTGGGTGTGATCGCAGAGATTGCCGATTACGTCATCGTCATGTACCGTGGGCGCATCGTCGAACAGGGGAGCGTTCTCGAGATATTCGATCGTCCCCAGCATCCATATACGAAAGGGCTGCTGGCATGCCGTCCGCGGCTCGATGTGCGTATGCGCCTTCTGCCGACAGTGTATGATTTCATGGAGGAACGGCCAGACGGAACGATCGCCGAACGATCGAGCGGAAGCTTGGGGGAAATGATCGCCTTGCGTGCTGAGACACCCGAAGAGCGTGCGCAGCGTCGCGCAGCGCTTGACAGCCGGCCAGAGTTGCTCCGTGTCGAAGACTTGCGCGTGCACTTCCCGATTCGGACCGGGCTGTTCAGCCGTGTATCGGGGTGGGTCAAGGCTGTTGATGGCGTTAGTTTCACCGTTCGGCAGGGTGAGACACTCGGGTTGGTCGGCGAAAGTGGCTGCGGGAAGACGACCACTGGACGTGCCATCTTGCGGTTAGTCGAGCCGACAGGCGGCCGTATTTTCTTCGACGGGCACGATGTAACGCAGCTCGGCCGCTCTGAGCTGAAAGCGCTGCGCCGGAACATGCAGATCATCTTCCAGGATCCGTACTCGTCACTCAATCCGCGTTTGACAGTGGGGAGTGCGATTATGGAAGTGCTCAAAGTTCACGGCCGCTTTACAAGCGATGGCGAGCGGCGGGAGTACATCGAAGAGCTGCTGGTCAAAGTTGGCTTGGAGCGTCAGCAGTACCACAACTACCCGCACGAGTTCAGCGGCGGTCAGCGGCAGCGCGTCTGTATTGCACGTGCATTAGCCTTGGAGCCAAAGCTGCTCATCTGCGATGAGTCGGTTTCCGCGCTCGATGTGAGCATCCAAGCCCAGGTGCTCAATCTGCTCGTCAAACTCCGCGAGGAGCTTGGGCTGACGTACATCTTCATCTCGCATGACTTGAGCGTTGTCAAGTTCATTAGCGACCGTATCGCGGTGATGCATGCAGGCCGCATCGTCGAACTCCAAGATGCCGACGAGCTCTATCGCGCGCCACAGCAAGAGTACACGCGCCAGCTCATCGCAGCGATTCCTGCACCAACGGTTGAGTCTATTCGCCACCGACTCTCTGCTGCGTAGGCGATGATTGCCATCGACGCCGTTCACAAAGCCTTCGGGCCAAAGCAGGTGCTCCGCGGTGTATCACTCGAAATCCCAGACGGCCAGACTACCTGCATTGTCGGGAAATCCGGGTGTGGCAAAAGTGTGCTGCTCAAGATCATCGTTGGGCTCCTTCGACCAGATCGCGGCACAGTGCGGATTGGTGGAACGCCGATTGGTGGGCTCCCACAGCTAGCGCTCTACGCAGTTCGCCGTCGGATCGGCTATGTCTTCCAAGGCGCGGCACTCTTCGACTCGCTGACGGTCTGGGAAAATGTCATTATCGGGCTCTATGAGCACGGCGAACGCCGATTCGAGGTTCTCGATGCAGAAGCACGCCGTGTTCTGCAAGCAGTGGGACTTGTGCCATCGCCGGAGGAGGTCGGCCTCGACTCGCACGAGCGCGAGTATGCTCTGCTGTGCGCAAAGAAACCCTCGGACCTCTCAGGAGGCATGCGCAAGCGAGTTGGTGTCGCACGTGCACTTGTCGGTAGTCCCGAGTACATCCTCTACGACGAACCTTCGACAGGGCTCGATCCAGTCACGTCCGAGCAGATTGACCACCTCATCAAGGATCTTCAGCAGCGTCTGGGGGTGACGAGCGTTGTTATCACGCACGACATGTTCTCGGTGTTCAACGTCGCCGATACTGTTGCGATGCTCCACGACGGTGTGGTGTGGTTCAGCGGGAGCGTCGAAGCATTTCGGCATTCGTCGGACCCCGTTGTGCAAGAATTCATCGAGCGATTTGTGGCACCCTACGAGCGAGCCTAACCGTGGCAGTACGTATCTACACCAAAACGGGCGACCGCGGCACAACTGCGCTCTTCGGCGGGCAACGTGTTCCCAAGCATGCCCTCCGCATCGAGTGCTACGGCACCGTTGATGAGCTCAATAGCGTGCTCGGAATTGCGATTGCACACGAGCGCATGCCGGAGCAGATGCGAGACATCCTGCTCGAGTTGGGTCACCGCCTCTTTGCGCTCGGCAGCGATTTAGCAACGCCGCTGGAGCCGGCACCCCGTTGGGAAGTGCCGCGGATTGCTCCGTCCGATATCGAGTGGCTCGAAGGCTGGATTGATCGCTGGGAAGAAGAGCTTCCTCCGCTGAAACACTTCATTCTGCCGACCGGGAGCATGCCTGCTGCATTGCTACATCAAGCGCGAACGGTGTGTCGCCGGGCTGAGCGGCGTGCTACCGAGCTTGCCGAGCACGAGGACATCGGAGAGGTGGTGGTGCCGTTCTTGAATCGGTGCTCGGACTTCCTCTTCGTTGCAGCGCGGATGATCAATCACCAGCTCGGTGTGCCGGACGTGCTCTGGACGCGGCGATAAGGTGGGTGTGTTACACGTGTCGGTAGTGCTTGGGATCAATGCCGTATCGCCGGCAATGGTTATAGACCGTTTCTCGGCTCACACCAAGTAGTGCAGCTGCTTTGGTGACGTTCCCCTTGGCTGCTGTGAGTGCTTCTTCGATCGCAGCCTTTTCTGCATTGGCTTTGATCATGCCAAGCGAATCTGCAGAACGGGATGCGGTGGTACGGTATCCAGATTGCAAAGCATTGGCAACGTGGCGTTCCTCGATGTATTCGCCGTCGCCGGCAAGCATGAAGCTCTCCTTGATGACGCTGAGAAGTTGGCGGACGTTGCCAGGCCACTGTTGCACCTGAAGCATGCTTAGCGCTGCTGGGGTGAGCGCTTTGGGTGTGTAGGCTCCTTCGTTGAGTTGTGCAAGAGTGTGCTGTGCGATGAGCGGGATGTCCTCCCGTCGCTCCCGGAGCGGTGGAATGACGATCTCTGTTTCACGCAATCGGTAGTAGAGCTGCTCGCGGAAGAGACCGTGCTTGGTTGCAGCTGCCAGATCGCGGTCTGTCGCGGAGATGAAGCGGATGTCAACAGTTTCTACTTCGTTGCTGCCGACGCGGTGGAAGGTTTTCTCCTCAATTGGGATGAGCAGGCTCGATTGCATGTCGTACGCCAAATCGCCGATCTCATCGAGGAAGAGTGTGCCGCGATTGGCAGCATGGAAGAATCCACGTTTGTCCTGCGCAGCGCCAGTGAAAGCACCGCGGACGTGACCGAACATTTCGCTTTGGAAAAGGTCGCGCGGGATGTTCGGAATGTCCACCGTGACGAACGGGTAGTTCTTCCGAGAGCTGGCAGCATGGATGGCCTGTGCCACAAGCCGTTTGCCTGTGCCTGTCTCGCCGGTGATGAGGACGTTCAGTTGTGATCGTGCGATGCGAAGAATCTTGTGCGCCAGCTCGGCCATGATCGGCGATTGTGCGATGATACCGTGCGTGCGGAGAAAGTTGAGCGCAGCTTCCGTATCGGTGCCGTTGGTGGATGCGCTGCCGGCAGCTTGGCGAACAACCTCGAGCAGCCGTTCATTGCTGAGCGTTGCTTTGTCAATGAAGTTTTCTGCACCGAGCTTGATTGCGCGGACGGCGCTTTCGAGTGTCCCTCTGCCGCTGATCATCACAACAGGTAGGTGCGGAAAGCGTCGCCGGATGATTTCGAGCACATCCATCCCCGTGCGCTGTTCCCCGTCGAACTCGATGTCGAGCAAAACTAAGTCGAGTTCGCGCGCGTGGTTTTCGATGGCGGCGAGTGCGTCATCGGTTGTGTGCGCGAGCAGTGCACTCCAGCCCTGCAGCGAGAAGCATTCGCGCAGCGAGGCGCAGTAATCTACGTGGTCATCAGCGATGAGCAGCTTCATCGTTACCGACCAAGTGATTCAACCACCGAAAAATAGCACGAAAGTGGCGGCTCCCGTATGTTTCGAACCGCGCATCCCAGACGGCGCGGGCTGTTGCGGTTGGTGTGGTAAGCTCGACGTAGTGCGAAACAGGACCGATGGCGACGTATGTCTGGTGCTGCACGAACGCATTTCGAAGATCAGTTGCAACAGCGCAGTGCGTTTGCGGTTCAATACGGACGTTGAGCGTGTCGAGGATACGAATCTGGCCGCTCTGGATGCTTTGCAGATAGCGCGCGACCGTTCCATTCCACGCGAGCTGGTACCCTTCGAGACGCCCAAGGGAGTCGAGCCAGGTCCCCCACCGAATGACATGCCCTGGTGGGAGAGTGCACGGTGGCGGTGTTGTGCTCGCACAAGCAGCAAAGACTACCGCAGCAATGCTAATCGCCAGGCGCATAGCGCGTGCTCCATGCGCGGAACAACTCTATTCGCCGAAGCACCTCTGCTTTGCCAAGGAGTGCCATCGTGTCCATCATCCCAGCACCCACGCGTTTTCCAGTGATTGCCAGCCGAAGCAGCGTTCCGATCTGGCGGAATGGGATGTTGTGCTCGCGGCTGTAGCGGTTCAACTGCTCGTGGAGCGCCGCTGCAGTAAACGGCTCGGTAGCCTCGATGAGGCTTTTGAGCTGTTCGAGTGTGACGGGGACGGAATCATCCCACACGCTGCGGAAGAACTCTTCGTCGTAGTCGGGCAGGGTGAACATGTAGGCGCCGAACTCGGCAATCTCTGGCAGCCGATGGACGCGCTCGTGTAGTAGGACAATGACGCGTCCGATGTACTCCTCGTCGGGGTTCCAGCCTCGCTGGGCAAGAATCGGTCGCAATTGGGCTATCAGCCCTGGAAGATCGCGTTCGACGCGTTGTTTGAGGTATTGAGCGTTCATCCAGTCGAGCTTGGCCAGATCAAAGACGGCGCCAGCTTTGTTGACACGGTCGAGCGAAAAGGCTGCAATGAGTTCTTCCAAGGTGTAGAGCTCCCGATCGCCGGAGGGGTTCCATCCTAGGAGAGCGATGAAGTTCACAATTGCTTCGGGGAAGTAGCCTTTGGCGATGTAGTCACGGACAGCGACGTCGCCATGTCGCTTGCTAAGCTTGGAACGGTCAGGGTTGAGCAGGAGTGGTAGGTGTGCAAATTCCGGCGGTTCCCAGCCGAAGGCCTGGTAGAGCAAGATGTGCTTGGGAGTCGACGGGAGCCACTCTTCACCGCGGATGACGTGCGTGATGCCCATCAGATGGTCGTCGACGACGTTTGCCAGGTGATATGTAGGGAAGCCATCGCTCTTGAGGAGCACTTGGTCGTCAATGTCCTTGCACGGCACAACGATCGTGCCGCGAATGCGGTCGTCGAACTTGACTTCCCCGTGGAGCGGGACCTTGAGCCGAATCGTAGCCGGCTCGCCTGCTGCAAGGAGTCGGCGGGTTTCGTCCGGCCCGAGCGTGAATTGGTTTCGCATCGAGCTGCGGTCATAGTGTGGCGCAATGCCAGCTGCCTGTTGCCGCTCGCGCATGCGTTCTAGCTCCTCAGGAGTGTCAAATGCGTAGTATGCGGTCTCGCGTTCGAGGAGCAGCTGTGCGTGATGGCGATAGATCTCCGTGCGCTCGCTTTGCACGTATGGGCCGAACTCTCCGCCGTGGATTGGTGACTCATCGGGTTCAATGCCTGCCCAACGAAGCGATTCCATGATGTCTTCGACGGATCCAGCAACGTAGCGCGTTCGGTCGGTATCCTCGATGCGGAGAACAAAACGCCCGCCATGGTGACGTGCGAAGAGAAAGTTGTAGAGCGCTGTGCGGAGGCCGCCAATGTGAAGATAGCCGGTGGGAGAGGGTGCAAAACGCACACGAACACTCATGGTGCGCTTGGGGTGGTGGAAAGTGGAACCTCGCATTCAGCAAAAGCGGTGGCAGTTTCGTGGAGACGCACATGCAAGCGTGTGACGTTCTGGTAGCGGCGGAGCTGTTGGCCAAGATGTTCAGCGATCCACCGGCAGATGTTCTCGACTGTTGTTGGAAACGGAACGGTGACGACTTTGAACTCGGGGTGATCGCGGAAAAAACGCAGCAGCGTCTCATCATCGCTCGAGCAGAGGAATGCATGGTCCAGCATGTCAACGATTGGCTGGGCTAAAGCTGCCAGATCGTAGAAGTCCATCACCATTCCGTTTGCGTCGGGGATACCGTCGAGAGCGATGCGGAGGCGGTAGGAATGGCCGTGGATGTTACTGCACTGGCCGCTGTGAAGAGGAAGGCGATGCCCCATTTCCCAGCGGAATTCTTTTGCGATGCGGACAGTGTTCATTGCTGCTCGCTCCGATGGTAGGTGGCTTCGATGATCGAGTGGATGCCGCCGCGCGTGCGCCACTCGGTGGTGACAGTCATTTCCTCGGGGTCGCATGCTGCGACCAGGTCGTCGAGAATTTTGTTAGTTACCGCTTCGTAGAAGATCCCTTCGTTGCGGTAGTTGAGGTAGTAGTACTTGAGCGATTTGAGCTCGATGCACCGCTCGCGCGGGATGTAGCGGATCGTCACGGTCCCAAAGTCCGGTAGCCCTGTTTTCGGGCAGACGGACGTAAACTCAGGGTTGACGTGCGTGATTACGTACCGGCGATTGGGTGCAGGATTGGGAAACGTTTCAATCGGTGGTGCGCTCATCGTGTCACGTAGCAGCAACGACATACGCACTGCAAAGCTACGGCAGCCTCGGAGTGTTGCTCGATACGCCGAGTGCTGAATGCCGTATTTTTGCAGCCCATCCTGTCAGCACTCGCACTGAGCGTTGACTAGTTGAACAAGCGTTCTACTATCCACAGGAGCTATCCATGAGCACACGCAGGTTGTACGAAACCACCTACATCATCAATGCCGCGCTCGAGGATGCGGAGATCGAGGAATCCATTGCCCGCATCAGCGAGTACATCGTCCAGCATGGTGGCACCATCCAAGAACTCAATCGCTGGGGACGGCGGCGCATGGCGTATCCCATCAAGAAAAAGTACAACGGGTACTATGTCCATTGCATCTTCGAGGCGCCGCCAAGCTCGATTCCCGTCATTGATCGCTACTTGATCCTCGACGATAGCGTTCTCCGTCATCTGACGCTCCAGCTTTCCGAACGACTCATCGAGTATCGCACGCAGCGCATGGCTGCACCTACCGAACAACCTGCCGAGGTCTCGGCAGAGAAAGCTCCTGCGGAACAGGCAACACAAGAGTAACCACACTAGCGCACGTTTTCCTATGAAAGTCATTCTCCGCGAGAACATCCCCCAACTGGGGTCGATTGGCGATGTCGTCGAAGTGCGGGACGGCTACGCGCGCAACTACCTCATCCCGCGCCAGCTTGCCTACTACGCTTCGCCATCAGCGCTCAAGCGCATTGAGTTCGAGCGCAAGCACTACGAGCGTAAGCAGCAGCGCCTGCGTGAGCAAGCCGAGCTCACTGCGGCTCAACTTGCCGAGCTACAGATTTCGATTCCCATGCGTGTTGGTGAAGAAGGAAAGCTCTTCGGCTCTGTGACACCGCAGATGATCGCCGATGAACTTGCGCTCCGTGGCTTTTCGATCGATCGCCGCTCGATCATCATCGAAGAACCAATCAAAACACTCGGCATCTACGAAGTCAAGGTGCGGCTATTCCAGGACATCGTCGGCACCCTCAAAATCTGGGTGATCAGCCAAGAGTGAGCAGCGCACCTGCACTGTCGAAGCCAGCACAGACTCCTGCACCCGGAGGCAGTACTGCTGTGCTGCGTAGCATACTTCGTTGGGGCTGCTTCTATCCCCTTTTTCTCGGTGGAGCGCTTGTCCAAGCCAAGACAGGCAGCGACACCACCGATGCTATTCTCTCCGCACTTCACCAGGAGCTTGCCCGCTGGACTGAAACTCTCCGCACAGCGGAACGCCCTGCATATTACATCGCCTACTGGGTGTACGATCAGCAGGGTGTCTCCTTGAGCGCTACTGGTGGCGCACTCGTGAGCGCCACGATTGGACGCCAGCGATTGCTCGATGTCAGCGTCCGCGTTGGCAACTACACGCTCGATAATACGCACATCCTCCGCGGTTCGAGCGGTATTCAGTTCGGGCGTGGGCAAGGTTCGGTGGAACTTCCCTTCGACGGAGATACGCTCGCGCTACGGCAGGTCATCTGGCAAGCGACCGACCGCACCTACAAAGCAGCAGTGGAACGCTACGAGAAAGTCTTGACAAATCGCGCGGTCAAAGTTCGTGAAGAAGACACCTCGGCTGATTTCACTCCATATCCGCCCCAGCATTGCATCGAACCACCACAGCCGTTCGTGTGTGATACTGGAGTCTGGGCACCGCGAGTGCGGCGACTGTCGGCGTTACTGGCCAGCCAGCCGCACGTGCTCACAAGTCAGGTGAGCCTGCAAGCCACGATGCTACGGAAATACTTGGTTGCTAGCGATGGCAGTACGATCGTTACCACCGAGCCGCTCTGGCGCATTACGATCGTTGCCCGCACAAAAGCTGACGATGGAATGACCCTGCCGCTATACCGAACGTACCTCTCCCGCAGCGCTGAAGGACTGCCGACGCTCGATTCGCTCGAATCCGACGTCCGACAAACGGTGGCGCTTCTGGAGAAACTCCGCACCGCGCCGGTGCTTGAAACCTACGTTGGTCCTGCGATGCTATCAGGGCGAGCTGCAGGGGTCTTCTTCCACGAAATTTTTGGTCATCGCGCCGAAGGCCATCGCATCAAGGATCCAACATCGAGTCAAACGCTCAAGCCGTTTGTCGGCAAGCAACTGTTGCCGCAGTTTCTCGATGTGGTCTTTGATCCAACGCTGCGCTCGTATGCTGGAGTAGAG
>RFIK01000158.1 GCA_003695605.1 Chlorobiota bacterium | reverse complement strand
CTCAGAACCACGCCGCGAGTTCGCGCACATCCTCAAAGGGGTGATGACGATACTCCGCTCGACGATGAATGCCCGCACAACGGCATTTTTCTGGTACAACCCAGAACGATCTGAATTAGTGCTCGAAGCATCCATCAGCGATGTCGCCGACTCATTGCGGGACCAGCGGAAATTCCCTCTTGGAGAGGACATCATTTCCCACATTGCGCTGGAAGGTCAAGCGCAAATCGTCTGCGATATTCAACAGAGCGCCGAGTGCGACGTGTTGCCGTACTACTACCAGGCCACTGGTGCAAAGTCGTTCGCAGGCGTGCCAGTATACCTGCACAAATCTGTCGTCGGGGTTTTAGCGGTAGATTCAGCTGATAACGATGCCTACGACGAGCAAACTATTGGTGTGCTCGGCCAGTGTGGGCGGTTGATTTCCATGCTCGTCCAGAGCTATACGGCCAAGTACGACTTGCACCAGCATGCACGAACGTTGGAGACGATCGTACATTTTCGTCGCATGCTGCAAGAGCCCGGTTGCAGCATCAATGACATCGTGCACGCGCTCGTGCAAGCAGCGGTGACGCTTGTGGAAAGTCGTGGCACTGGCGTGGTGCTCTACGTGCCGGAGCGTGATCGCTGGGAAATCGTCGCAGCGCACGGTGATCAAGTACCACAGCCAGGGACACCAGTGGAACTTAGCGAGACTGCCATTGCCAAAACGTTGCTCGAAGGGACCGTCGTCCAGTGTCAGCATTGTCAGACCTTCCAGCGTCGCTACGCTGCATCGGAGCGGACGAGTGATGATGGGTTTTTCGTCGCAGTTCCTCTCCGTGCGCTCAATGAAAACTACGGTGCGCTCTTTGTCGAATCCACGCGCGGGCGGCTCAGCCAGCAGGACATCACAGCACTGGAGATCATCGGCGAACATGCGGGAATGCTCATCGCACAGATGGTTCTGCGCGAGCGGGTCGAAGGTCAATCGCTCCTTGACGACAACACACAGACATACAACGCGGGAGCATTCCAGCAACGCCTTGCCGATGAAGTCGAACGCGCGCGCGACACCGGCGCGCCGCTTTCGATCGCAGTACTGCAATTGGACCGCTACAAAGCATTTGAGCAGAATCCGTTGGCTTATGAACAGTTGGTCGAACGTGCCACTGAGATTGTTCGTTCGCTGCTGCGGCCATATCACATCATCGGCCGGCTCGATCGGGCAGTGCTCGGAATTCTTCTGCCAGGGCTTACACTCGAACAAGCGCAGATGCTCGTTGACCACATTCGCCGAAAAATTGCCGGCACACCGCAGAGCATCGAAGGGCGAACTGTAGTGGTAACTGTTAGTGCGGGGGTGGCGCATCTCAACGGGAATGATACGCCCCAGACAGCGCTCGATCATGCCCTCACTGCGTTGCATCAAGCAGTACGGCGGAGCAATACTGTTGTTCTCTACAGTTGACCATGCAGAAAAATTCTATCCCGACCGATCGCGCCGAGCTGCGAAGATGTGTGCTGCAGCTTTTTGCCGATCGGGGAGAGCCATTGTTACTCCACGAGATTGCTCGTGCGTTCGGTGTCTCCTCGGATTCTGACGAGTACGAATTGTTACGCGACGTTCTCCTGGAGCTTACCGAGGAAGGGGTGCTTGTTCGCACGCGCCGTCGGCGCTATGCACTGCCGGGAATGGAGACGGTGTTCTATCGAGGACGCTTCGTCGTCGAGCCGAGTGGTGCCAGTTATGTGGAAACGGGGAACCCTTCGATGCCACGCATCATCGTTCGGCGGCGTTTTGCCGGTACTGCACTTCATGGGGACATCGTTGAAGTACGGCTGCTGCCGACGCCCCCACGCAAACCGCAACGTGGGGAGGTCGTCCGTATCATCGAGCGGAACGAGCAGCCAATCGCCGGCACTCTCGAATCTGATGGGAGCTTCTACTTTGTTGTCCCTGATGAGGAAGTCTATCCCTTCGATTTTTTAGTCGCGGCGGAACGGCTTGGTCAAGCAAAGCCTGGCGACAAAGTCCTGGCGCGCTTTCTGCGCTGGACCTCGCCACAGCACAATCCCGAAGCGGAGATCATCGAGGTTCTCGGTCGCCCTGGGCGGGCACTATCGGAGTTCGAGAGCATTTACCGCGAGTTCCAACTACCCCGCACGTATCCTCCTTTAGCAGTTACTGTTGCTGAAACGGCTGCTCGCACGCCACGAACGGTGGGGGAACGCGAAGACTTTCGGTCCTGGGAGATTGTCACCATTGATCCGCCTGATGCAAAAGATTTCGACGATGCGCTCTCGCTCGAGCTACTCTCGAATGGAAACATGCGGCTTGGCGTCCATATCGCCGATGTCAGTGCGTTTGTCCCTGAGGGTTCGCCGCTCGATCGCGAAGCACTCGAGCGCGGAACGAGCGTCTACCTCGTTGATGGTGTCGTTCCGATGCTCCCGGAAATTCTTTCGAACGACGCGTGCTCGCTCGTTCCGGGGAAGGAACGCTTTGCGTACTCGGTTCTAATGGAATTTCGCCCAGATGGCGAACGCGTCAGCTACCGCATCACGGAAAGCACGATTATCAGCAAGCGCCGTTTTACGTATGAAGAGGTGGACCGTATTCTCGAACGCGGAGAAGGGGACCATGCTAGGTTACTCGGCGCAATTGACATGCTTGCGCAAACGCTTCGCCGCAGGCGCTTCGAAAGCGGCGGCATTGACTTTTCGACGCTCGAGCTCCGCTTCGAACTCGACGGCAACGGTGAGCCACAGCGTGCTTACATGAAAGGCTCCACTCGTGCAACACGCCTAGTGGAAGAGTGCATGCTTGCAGCGAACCGTTGTGTCACCGAGCATGTCTCTGTACTCAGT
>RFIK01000157.1 GCA_003695605.1 Chlorobiota bacterium | reverse complement strand
ATACTGCTCGGCTATCGAAAGCTCACGCTCAGCAAGTTGATTGCGTAAGCGCCGTATCTGGCGCTCAGCTTCACGAGCAAGCGAATCCTGTGGATACTCGCGGATGAAATCGCGCAGCGCCGCTATAGCTTTCCGTGTGTACTCTTGATCACGGTCGTACGGTGGTGCAAGCTCGACGTAGCAGAGGGCTGCCTTGTAGAGCGCTTCCCGTGCACGTGGATGGCTTGGATATTGGCGCCGGACCATCGAGTAGTTGAACGACGCCACCACATATTCGCGCCGACGAAAGCTAATCTCCGCAAGGTAGTACTGCGCATCCGGTGCGAACTCAGTGGCGGGATACTGCAGCCGGATAATGTCGAACAGTCGCTGCGCTTCGTAGAGATCGCCGTCGTTGAATGCAGCAACAGCGTGGTCGAAGATCTCGCCAGGAGTGCGACCGGTCGCATCGAACGTCGAACCGCAGCTTCCGAGCAATAGAGCGGCAGCAATCAGCCAGGGGCACAAGTTCATAGCTCACAAAGTTACGCTGCTTCGTCCCATGAGTCGCCGATGGTGGTATTGACAACAACGGGCACATCTCCCAGTGGAAGTGCGCGTTCCATCTCTGTGCGCACGAGCAATTCGATCTGGGTAACTTCCTCCGGTGCAACCTCGAAGACAAGCTCATCGTGGACTTGGAGAATCATCATCGAGCGCAGCGAGTGCTCTTCCAGTCGTGCAGCAATAGCGAGCATCGCAAGTTTGATCATGTCGGCTGCGGTGCCTTGGATTGGCATGTTGATCGCTGCACGCTCAGCAGCAGCACGAACGGTCGCATTGCGGCTGGTAATGTCGCGGAAGTAGCGGCGCCGACCGAGGAGCGTTTCGACGTAGCCATGGGTGCGTGCGAACTCCAGCGTGCGCTCGATGTAGTCGCCGATCGCAGGATAGCGATCGAAGTAGCTTTCGATGATGCGCCGTGCCTCACTGCGCGGAATGCCGAGCCGCTGCGCAAGACCGAACTCGCCAAGTCCGTACATGATACCAAAGTTGACTGTCTTCGCAGTGCGACGCATCATTGCATCTACGCTCGATTCCTCGACGCCGAAGAGCGCAGCGGCCGTCGCAGCGTGAATATCTTTCCCTTGCCGGAACGCTTGCCGCAGCCCCGCATCGCCGCTGATGTGCGCCATGATGCGAAGCTCAATCTGCGAGTAATCCGCCGAGAGAATCTTCCACCCATTCTGTTGAGCAGTGAACGCACGCCGGATTGCGCGCCCAAGCTCTGTACGAATCGGGATGTTCTGCAAATTCGGATCGGAGCTCGAGAGCCTTCCCGTGCTGGTCATCGTCTGCGAAAACGTCGTGTGAATACGACCGGTACGAGGATTGACCATCCGCGGCAAGGCCTCGACGTAGGTCGAGCGCAACTTTTGGAGTTGGCGATAATCGAGCACAAGCTGCGCAATCCGATAGTGCAGTGCAAGTTCACTCAGGACCGAAGCATCAGTGGAGTAGCCCGATTTCGTACGTTTGGCCGGCGGCAATTGCATTTTCTCAAAGAGGATTTCCCCCAGTTGCTTGGGCGAGTCAATGTTGAACTCAGTTCCCGCTTCCCTGAAAATCTCCTGACGGAGAGATTCAATTTGGTCGGCCAGCTGCACAGAAAGCGTGTGCAGTTGTGCAGTGTCTATCGCAACGCCGTTGAACTCCATCTGGCGCAGGACGCGCACGAGCGGAAACTCGATCTGGCGAGCGATGCGCTCCAACGACGGGGTGCGCTCGAGTTCCTGTGCAAGTCGAATGCACAGACGGTATGCAACATCGGCGTCCTCGCATGCGTAGCGACTCGCCGTTGGGATCGGGACCTGGCGCATCGAACGCTGTGATTTCCCGCGGGCGCCGATAAGCTCTGCAATCGCGATTGGTTTATATCCAAGCCAGCGCTCAGCCAATGCATCCATGCCGTGTTGAGCGTCAGGGTCGAGGACGTAACTGGCAAGCATTGCATCGAAGCCAATCGGGCGGACATCAATCCCATAGCGCCGCAGGATGAGCGTGTCGAACTTGAGGTTCTGCCCCCACTTGGGTATGCTTGGAGCTTCCAACAAAGGCTTGAGCAGTGACAGCACTTGCCCGACTGGCAGTCCACACTCACTGTGCGATCGGGCGTCGAAGAGAGTGTTTCCCTCGGTGCAATCAGCATCGGCGACGGGGATATACCACGCGCTGTCTGTGCTGCTACTCTCCTTGCCAAACGCGATCGCGATGCCTACGAGAAAGCACGTCATCGGATCGAGCGACGTCGTCTCCAGATCAATCACGAGCACTTCGGCTTCCTGCTCGATACGCTGGCAGAGCGCCCGCAGTGCATCGAACGTCTCGACCGTTGTGTAGTGGTGGGGCGTGTTCTCAATCGTCGCCAGCGTTGCACGTGGTTCTATCTGCGAGTGGTTCTCCTCAAGGTTGAGGATACGCTTCCAATGCGTCGCGTGCGATCGAAAGCCAAGCTCATCGAAGAGCGCAAAGAGCCTTGCGACGTCCGGCGAACGCCGCTTGCATTCTTCCACTGTGATCGGAAGATTAACGTCGCGGTGGATTGTCGCCAACGTTCGAGAAAGAAACGCACTCTGACGTCCCTCGGCAAGTTTTTTCCGAAGCTGCGCTGAGGGGATGCTCTCGAGCTTAGCATAGAGCTGCTCAAGCGAACCGAATTCACGGATGAGTTTTACCGCGGTCTTTTCTCCGACGCCGCGTACTCCGGGGATGTTATCGCTTGTATCGCCCATGAGAGCGAGCACATCCACGACTTGATGAGGCTCGACACCGAAACGCTCGCGGCACTGCTCGACGCCATGCACTTGGTAGTCGGCTCCTCCCCCATTGGGTTTGAGCAAGAAAATTCGATCGCTAACGAGCTGGTAGAAATCTTTATCGCTCGTGACACACCAAACGGTAAAGCCCTGACGCGCTGCCCGTTCAGCAAGAGTGCCGATGATATCGTCCGCCTCAAAACCGGGGAGCTCTACTCTTGGGATGCCGACGGCATCGGTGATCTGTTTGATTCGCTCCAGTTGCGGAACAAGCTCTTCCGGGAATGGCTGACGATGCGCTTTGTAGTCTGCGAACTCCGCATGCCGGTGTGTTGGCTCGCGTGTATCGAACACACTTGCGATAAACTCAGGGTTGTACCGCTCGAGCAGCGCCGTAAGCATCGAGGTATAGCCGAAAACCGCCCCCGTTGGCTCGCCTCGAGGTGATTGGAGTCCGCGGCCACTCCGCATCATCGCATAGTACGCGCGGAAGACAAGCGACATCGCATCGAGCAAGTAGAGCGCTGATTCCATAGCTGCAAATTACCGATTTGCGATTGCCAGCACGAGCAGCTGCGCAGTGGCGCAGTGGCGCAGCTATTGCGTAACCGCTGCACTATCGAGCTCGATGACTGCAGGGCAGTGATCGCTGCCGAGAACGTCTGGCTGAAGGTACGCAGCCTTGAGGAATGGCACAAGCGACGAGGAGACTAAGTGATAATCAATCCGCCAGCCGATATTTCGTTGACGAGCGCCACGACGCTGACTCCACCACGTGTAATGCCCACCCTCGTGAACGAAAACTCGGAAGGCATCGACAAGCCCCGCTCCCAGCAGACGATCGAACGCTGCGCGTTCCTCGGGCAAAAAGCCACTGGTGCGTTCATTTTCCTTCGGACGTGCAAGGTCCAGCTCGCGGTGCGCAGTGTTGAAGTCACCGCTGAGCACAACGCGACGACCCTGGGTGTGTAAGGTGCGAACGTAGCGCTCGAGGGCGTTGTAGAATTCGAGTTTGTAGTGGAGACGTTCGATTTTCCCTGGGTCGTTCTGCGCATCATCGGGACTATACCCCTTCGGGCAATAAACGCTGGCGATGGTCAGCGGACCGAAATCGGCTCGGAGCAAGCGACCCTCCCTGTCAAATTGCTCAACCCCAATGCCTTCGGTGATCGTGTCCGGCGCAAGCCGAGAAAAGAGTGCCACACCACTATACCCTTTCCGTACACGTGACGGCGCATAGAACTCGTGGTAGGCGTTCGGTGGATGCATATCTGCATCGAGTTGTTGCGGATCGGCGCGGATTTCCTGGATACAGAGTACATGTGGACGCTCCCGCTCGATGTAGGAACGCAACCCTTGCCGGTACGCTGAACGCAAACCGTTGACATTCCACGTGACGATCTTCAGCCTCACAGCAGATCGTCAGGCTTTGTAATGGACTGCAACTTTTCCTGGACTGCTTCCGGTGATGGTGGGCGAAGCGTTGTGGCAACAAGGTACGGGCTGACGTCCTCGAACAACCCAATCATCGTTTCCTCATGGATGTAGCGTGCCACCGCTTCGAATGAGTTTGTCTCTCGCCAGACTCGGAGTTGACGCTGGGCTCCGGAGCCCATTTCGAGAATCTGATAGATGTACTCGATGTACCGGCGCGTCCCAAGTTCATCAACGACATCGTCAACAAACTCTATAAGCTCGCGAATGAGGTCCGGCGCTGGGAGTTCCTTCTGCTTTCCAAAGTCAATGAGCTTTCCTTCAAGCCCGTAGCGAACCGCACGCCACTTGTTCTCGACCAAGAGGATGCGCGGGTAGACTCTAAACGTGAGATTTTTCGCAAAGAGCTTGTAGAGCTTTGCCACAATTGCCTGGATGAGCGCCGCGATTGCGATGGTCTCATCAACGCGCATCGGAAGGTCGCAGACTCGGATTTCTAAAGTGGGGAATTTCGGATGCGGCCGGACATCCCACCAAATTTTTTTCGGATTATCAATGCAGCCAGTACGCATGAGGATATCCACGTAGCTTTCAAACTGCGCCCAGCTGCTGAAGTAATCAGGGATCCCCGTGCGTGGGAAGCGCTCGAAAAGTTTCGAACGATATGACATCAGCCCCGTTTCCATGCCCATCCAGAAGGGTGAATTCGTCGAGATGCAGAGAATGTGCGGCAGGAAGTAGCGGATGACGTTCATGATTTGGATTTGGGTCTCGCGATTTTCGATGCCGATGTGCACGTGCATACCGAAAATCAATAGCGATCGCGCCAGCATTTGCATGTCGCGGACGACGTTTTGGTAATGCTCATCGGGATAAATCGGCTGGTCCTGCCACCGCGCAAATGGGTGTGTCGAAGCTGCGCCGATCAGAAGTCCGTTTTGTTTGGCGATGTGCGCGATAATCGAGCGGATTTTGACAATCTCGAAATGAGCTTCTTGGATCGTGCGGCAAACCCCCGTGCCAACCTCGAGCATCGAGCCATGCATCTCAGGCTTGACATGCTCGTGGAGCACCATCCGACCTTTGGAAATGAGCTCCATGTCAATGTGCGAGCGCAAATCGAAGCTCTGTGGATCGAGCACCATGTACTCTTCCTCAATCCCAACAGTCAGCGATGGGGGCGCATCAGGATTCGATGCTGCCATTGGCGCTGCGAATGCATCAGTGGCTCTCATATCAGCTGGCGACGATAAATCCCTCGGCAAGCGAATATACAGCGCACAGAACCCAGCATCTCTGACGACAGTTACAACCGCCAAGAAAAATTTTTTCGAGCGCTGTTACCCCCTTGTTCAACCGTGTGTTACTGCTGCCGAGTCTAAGAAACGCGATCGCGTTTGACGGATATGTTTCACCAACACTTCTCTCCAGCTATGACAGTTTCTCGGATACGCAGCCTGTGGCTCGGTACCACAGCGATTGTTGCAGGAGTCATTCCCTTCTTTCTTACCGGTTGTTCGTCGTCGGGAGACAGTGCGATCAATCCAACACTGAGCAACAGTGATGACGTCGCAGCAACGCTTCTGGTATCAAACCATCCCATCGAACAGTGGCAGAAGGAAGACAGCGATGTACTGCCGATGAATCCGCCGTGCGGCCCTAACGGAGACTCGGACAGTCTGCGGCCGCCAGGGAAAGGCAATCGCATGCGTCCGCTCCCACTTCCCTGCCTGGGACTGACCCCAGAGCAGATGGCGCAAATTCACCAATTTCAAGCCCAGCTCGATTCGGCCAATCACGCTGTGATGGCAAGCATCGAGGGTCAGCTCGACACGTTGCGCCAGCAAGAACAAGCAGCGTGGGAAACCTACCGCCAAGCAACGGCCAGCCAACGGGAACAACTTATAGCCCTCTATCGCCAATTCCGGGCGCAGGTGGATTCAATCCGCAAGCTTGTGCGTTCCGGCGGGATGAGCCGCGACGATGCTCGCGCTGCACTCCGCCAGCTTGCGCAGGATTTCCGAAACGCACGGAAAGCGATCATTGATTCGACAGCCGAGGCACGCGCTCAATTGAAGGCAGCACTCGAGCGAATTGCTCAAGCTCGGAAAGCGCTCATGGATCAGATCCAGCCGCAGCTCGATGCGAACTACCAACAATTCTTGAACAACATCGCCTCGATACTGACGCCAGAGCAACTGGCAATTTGGCAAGATTGGCTCGCAGGCAAGGACCCCTGCAAGGGACGCGGTCCGCGCCGATAGTGCCCCGAGCCGTTTTTTCTTGCGGAGGGCTTCCCCCGACTCGGAGGAAGCCCTTCGTTTATTGCACCGCACCGTATTTTCGCGCCCGCGGGCTGTTAGCTCAGCTGGTTCAGAGCGCTACTTTCACACAGTAGAGGTCAGAGGTTCGAATCCTCTACAGCCCACAAGCTCCCGGAGGAGAGCCTCATACACGAAATCGCCAAACAATTCGGTTATCACCACCGGTAAATGTGGAACAATTCCAAATGTTGTGCCATGCCAACGTACGCATATCGCTGTACAACATGCGGCAAAACATTCGATGTCTTTCAGCCGATCAGCGCCGCACCACTGGAAGTATGCCCCGAATCAGTGTGCTCCACTTCGAGCGCAGCAGGACGTGGGAAAGTTGAGCGCATCATTAGCGGCGGCGCAGGGCTGATCTTCAACGGCAGTGGTTTTTACATCACCGACTACAAGCGCAGTAGCAGCACTGAAGAATCGAGCAAAGCTTCTGCCTCCTGCTCGAACGGCAACTGCGGCTGCAACGATGCTGACTGACCCTCACTCGAAGCAGACAGACTGTTGCAACAAGCGGCACTATCGCGAGTGATAGTGCCGCTGCTGTTTTCGGTGAGCAACGCTTTTGTCAAAAGGTGATCGTCAGGATATTCGTTTGGGGATCGAACGATGCAGGGAAACGTTGGAGGGGCCCAGTAGGACCAGTACCGGCTGGTGGCTTTGTTTGCGTGCCAGTTTGTGGGTCGAATTCGGCATTGTGACACGGACACACAAGTTTCCCATTTGGTTGCTGCGGTAGTCCGACTGGACACCCTTGGTGAGTGCATCCTGAGGAGAGCACAACAAAGCTCGTTTCTCCCGTCCGGACGATGAACACTGGCATACCGCCATTATTTGAACCAAACGTACGCTTGACAATGCCTCCAACATTTGCCAGCGCAGGTTCGGTGCTCACATCGAATTGCACTGTCTGTCCGGTCGTGGAGGGTTTCGTTGTATCGCTTTCGCAACCTGCCAGCAGCTATGCGAGAGCACCTGCGGAGAGCACTACACCAAAACTTGCCGCCGCATTCAGCAAAAATTCACGGCGTCGGGTATCGCACATCGCGTCCATCGCACGCATCGAAGATTGGTTGAACATTATCACTTGGCTACTCCAAAGAGTGTCACTTCGACGGTGATCGTCTCGCCGACACGGCTACCGATGATTGTGCCTTTTCCCTCGACACCGAACTGCGCCAACGGAACGTTGAACGTTGCTTGCACAAGCACAAGATCACCGTCGGCAATACTCTTCGTTTTGTCTGAACGGGGAAGGTATGTGATCGTCACCTGTGCGGGAAGTTCTTTCGTCGTGCCATGCATGGTGAAATCTCCGACCGCGGTAGCTTTGACGACTGTTCGCTCACTTTCCCGTGTGATGACTGGATTATCCAGCCGCTTGAGAGTGTAGCTGATCGTCGGATAGCGCTCAGCATCGAGCCAATCGCTGCCGTACATGTGGCCATCACGCGTTGTATTTCCAGTCTTCATCGAGCGCACCGTTACGCTAACCACACCACTTGCACGCTTGAAGTCCACAACATCAAGCGTAAATTGACCGCCAAAACCCTCGGCAGTGCCAACGATTGTTTCGAGTGGCGCTGTGCTTGTAAACTGCGCTTGGTTGCGGTACTTGCCTGCGTTCGTTAGGACAAAAGTTTTCTCTCCTGCCCAAGCTGTGGCAATCCCGACAATGAGTAGCAACGAAAGTTTCTGCATCATTTCGACTATCCGCTGATTTATGGAACATTGGTTTGCGAACGTTTCCGGAGCCACCAGCCGATCGCACCAAGCCCGAGCCATATGCTACACAGAGGAACTGCGCCGAACGGTGGT
>RFIK01000156.1 GCA_003695605.1 Chlorobiota bacterium | reverse complement strand
TCGAGCGTGTTGAGTTTCATGTAGGGGCATTCGCTGCACCGGCAGCCTTCTTGCTCGGGAAGGGCGGCAATGAAGTGCTTCGATGGCGCTGCCTTCTTCATCTGGTGGATGATCCCTGGCTCTGTGGCGACAATAAACGTCTGCCGAGGCGATGTGGTGACATAGCGGAGCAGAGCGCTGGTCGAGCCAATAAAGTCTGCCCGCTCGAGGACGGCATCCTCGCATTCAGGATGGGCGATGAGTTCGGCGTCGGGATGCTCGGCACGTTGCTCTTCGATGCGGCGAATACTGAAGCTCTGGTGGACGATGCACGTGCCATTCCAGAGAATCATAGGCCGGCCTGTCTTGCGCTGCAGGTATTTGCCTAAGTTGCGATCGGGAGCAAAGAGGATTGGCACATCCTCCGGCACACTGCGGATGATCCGCTCGGCATTGCTGCTTGTGCAGATGATGTCACTGAGTGCTTTGACTTCTGCGCTACAGTTGATGTAGGTTATCGCGACATGGTTGGGGTACTGGTGGCGGAGTTCCTCGCGCACTCGGCGGTATTCGTCGGCAGGCGCACTATCGGCAAGCGAGCATCCTGCATTGACGTCTGGGATGAGCACGCGCTTGCTGGGGTTGAGAATTTTCGCCGTCTCTGCCATAAAGTGGACGCCGCAGAAGACGATGACGTCTGCAGCTGTTTCCTGCGCTCGGCGGGAAAGCTCGAGGCTATCGCCGATGAAGTCGGCTAAGTCCTGGATTTCCGAGTACTGGTAGTAGTGCGCCAAGATCACCGCATTCTTCTCGCGCTTGAGGCGGGCAATCGCGGCGATGAGCTCTTCATCGCTCAGTTGTGCAACCGACCCATCACGCTCTTCCATGGCTACCACTGACCAAGGTGAACACAGCGCAGCACCTCAACGTTGCTGCACGTGACAAGACGAACGTAGCCCGCACCTCGTGCGAGCGTGCGAATGTCAAGCAAGCGTGTGGTGCTGGGTATCGCGCGTTGGCGGTGCGAGTCGAGTAGTGGTGCTTACCTGACTGCTAAGTGACGTGCGGTTAGGATTCTCAAGTTCAGGCATTGCGCGTCTTCCCATAACCGGAGTTGCCAGGGTTGATATGGGTTTGCGGTGGATGTGCGGCAGCATGCCGTTCACTGCAACAGGATATTCCGTGTGGAAGGGGCTTTCGTGTACTCATCACAGTGATTCAAACCACGTTTTGATCTTCTGTGCCATAAGGGACCGACGTCTTTCCAAAAATTCGTAGTATGGCGGGATCTCCCCGTCGAGCAACGATTCGGGCAGAGAGTGCATGCGCAGATTTGCCCTGAGTTCTGACATGTCAGTGATACCACCGTACTTTTTCTTGCCACCGCTACATTGCTCGACGAGCTCTTCGAAGTACCGCTGCGGCGGCTTGTCACCAATGGCGATATTGATTTCACTTTGCGCGAGCACGAAGTTGGCGATCTGATTGTACCGCCCGCGGGAAAAGCCCTGCGCCTTCAAATAGTTCTTCGGATAGACGTGATGCACATCGCTGCGATTCATCAGCAGGTCGCGCACGGTAATATCACGCGACAGAAACCCTTTGTCGCCGAGCTTCACCTGCGCAGCCTGATACGCGAGGAAGTACGGGCTCTGGGCAGATGAAGTATCCATCAGCTGCGGAAGCATCCCAGTCCAGAAGCTATCAGGAAGTTCATTTTCGATGACCGATTCGCAATAGCTGGCCAGGCCTCGCTCCTCGATTTGACGGATATCGAAGTCGAAGGCCGAATCAGGGCTGCTGGTATAACGCCCGCGCAACACTGACATGGCGTACCAGCGCCGTACAAGCCGTTCAAGATCAGCCGGTGGCATCCCTTCGGCTCGTCCACGCAGGTAGAGGATATAGGCGAAGTTGATCGCGTTGTGACCACCAATTACGTCGCTCGTTACGAAGCCGGCCGAGCGGAGAATCATGGTGAACCGCTCAAAGTGCGTCTGGTTGATGAAGGCGAGGATGCCCTTTTTGAGACGGCGGAAGGATTCTTCAGCGATCGCTTCCTCATACTCCTTGGTCTCGAAATTCCGGCCCGATAGCAGCGCCACCAAGTCTTGCAGCCTGCCGCGCTTGAACTCCGATGTAAATGCCACACGCAGCATGTCGGTGTAGGTTGGATCGTAGAGGTCGTCGTTGACATCTCTGAGCCACCGCATCTGGTGGAAAAACTCAGAGGACGCGAATTCTTTGTCATTTTTTTCGATGGTCTCCAGAAACTCAGGCGCAACGGCGAGATGGCAGAAGTAGTCAATCGCCCTGCGAAGGAGATTGCCACCGTAGGTCTCATTGACCGCGATTTTGGACATGGCAAAGTCTGCTTGGGAAAGCTCCATGCCAGCCGAGTTTACGCGGATAAAGATTTCGGTGACGGTCTCGATATCGAGGTCCCCGGCAAGCTCGATAACTCCAACATGGTTGTTGATAATCTTGCGGAGTTTTTCAATGGTGGTAAAGACGGCGTCCTGCGACACTCCCGGATTCTTCGCGCAGTAGTCGCTGACGAGCTGGAAAAGACTTGTAGTTGGCTCGAACACTTCAGCGATGTCTGGCAGCCAAGCAACATCCTTGCGAATGGCAGGATTGGAGACTTCGAAGCGCTCTTCTTGTGGGTGGAAGGCAATCCGGATGCGGACTGTTTCGTAGTCTTTCGTTAGCACTTCACGACCGAGAAGCGCTGCCATGAGCGCAGTGACCCGCTGCTGCCCGTCGATCAAGATGCGTTTGCCCGCTGATAAGGTGCCATCCTTGAGCTTGACCGTTGGGTTTCGCCACGTAATGAGGTAGCCCACCGGATAGCCCTGGTAGAGAGAATCGAGGAGGTTACGAACCTTGCTTGTATCCCAGACAAACGGACGCTGAATCTCCGGGATGGCGATCTCTCCCGATTTGACCCACGTCAAAATGGTTTCGATTGGATGCGGCGTTACCGAATATCGCTGTGTAGCCATGCTGGGTCTGTCGTCGTTACAATTGTAGGCGTATGGAGAGGAGAACGAACAGCCGGTTCAGCATCGGGGACGCTGTACATCTCTCGCTTGCAGAAGACACACAAGAGATTCCTCACGATTAATTCATCTTACTGCCGAACGTACACCATCGTTTGTACTGCGATTGCCAACAGTGTCACACGGTGCAAGCAGGGTGGATACTACCCAGGCAAAAATAAACGCAGCTCTTTCTGCACTCCTCCGTCTGCACACGCTGCAACGTTCCACGATCATCGCGTTCGGCTTGAACTCCTCGATTACAGTGATTTGCGCCGCACTACCAAGCATTCCGGCGAGCGCAGCAACATCTCCTCCTGCTACCACTGCCCAAGGTGAACACAGCGCAGCACCTCTGCCGTGCTGCGCGTAACAAGACGAATCGAGTACACCCCTCGTGCGAGCGTGCTAAAGTCGAGGATGCATGTAGACCCAACACGCTCAACCTTGGGGAACGCGACGCGCTCTCCCACCGGCGAGAAGACCTCGACAGTAGCATCCTCGGGCACATTCTGCACAAAGACAATCCCGCTCGAGGGATTCGGATACAGCACAACGCTCGCAGCAGACGACTCGACGCTCAACCCCGAACCGCCACCATCGAGCACAAGATCATCGATGAACCAGCCATCATCTTGACCGGAGAGGTTCGAACGGAAGCGGAAGCGCACCAAGACGTCCGTCGGCGCCGACGGCACTGGAACACGCACGGTGGCCAGCTTCCAATCTGCCGGGCTGCGGATGCCGTCGCTCCATTCAGGGTAGAGTGACCGATTCAGTGAAAGGGCACGCTGCCAGACGACGCCATCGGTACTGACTTCGACTACGGCACTGTCGCGCTCCTCGACGAGTGCCGCCGTCATGAAAGCAATCGTCAGCGTATCACGCTCGACACGGACGGGGAACAGCAGGAGCGTATCCCGCTGGCTTGGCGCATACATGCGGCCAGGCGACTCGGTCAGGCTATGCGGAGGAGAAAACGCAAACTCATCAGTCAACGCCCAGCCGCCACCGACACGGTACCGTCGCATCGTCGCACCGTCGAAGGCATCGGCATAGCGTGCCTCTACCGGCCCGATGTACGCAACAATCGCAGTGCTGGTGTCGCTCCGATTGCCGTCTGCATCGAGGACGCAGACTTGCAGTCGCCAATAGCCACGCTCAGGTGCAACGAAGGGGATGTCCACGATCGAACCTGTATCGCCTGGACTCAAGGGGGCAAGGGTTTGCTCTCTGCCGTCGAGCAGCAGTGCAACGCGCGCAAGATTGACCAGCGGCGTTAATCCATCAGCGCGTCGCGTTGGCAGTTGAATGCGGGCTGTCGCGTCGAGTGTCGGTTGACGGGCATTCCAGACTTGAAGGATCGTCGCTGCTGCGGGCTTGCGTGCACCGCCAGCGTACCCTGTTGCCCAGCGTGGCGCAGAACTATCGCTGCCTGCGACAGTGATTGCGGTATAGCGATGCACCGTGTAGGGCGGCAGATCTCGGTCTGTGTACGTCGCAGTGCCTCCTGGGAGTGACGCGATGAGGGTATCGTTGCGCAGGAGGAGAATTCGATACTGGCTCGGATCGAGAGGTTGTCCAAAGCTCCGCGCCACCGGCGGTTGCCACGAAAGCTCGATCCGTCGCGGATCGTCGGCGACTGTTGTTGCGCGAAAGTTCCGGATCGGAGCAGGCGCTCGCACTGCGATGGGCGCAGAGTACACATCGCTGTCGAAGATGTTCTGCTCGGCATTCCGCATATCAACGCTCGAGGGGTAGATAGTGCCATCGAAGAAGGCACAGCCGTTGTAGTCACCGGCAAACACCCCCGAAAGACCTCCACCGACGAAGGGGTTGCGCCGAATATCGAACGCAGTATCGCTGACGGGACGCTCCCACCACGTATCGCCGCCATCGGTGGAATAGGCAACGTACACGCGCGAGTAACGGTTATCGGGGTCGTCGCGACTGTCGAGCCACATCAGCGCAAGATCCCCCGTGGTCCCATCGAGTGCAAGCCACTGCCAGAACTGATCTCCGCTGGTGTCACGGTGAACAATCCTCGGCGGTGACCACGTACGCCCACCATCGGTTGAACGCGAAAAGTACACGTTCGGTACCCGATCGGCAGCCCAGGTAAGGTAGAGCCAGCCACGACGCGGCGAACCGGCGACAGTATCTACCACCAGCACAGGGTATGTTTCTGCACGCGTTCCCCCTTTGAGGGTGTGGTTGTACTGTGTGCCGGTGAACTTCGTCTCGCCCATCCACTGGTAGGTGTGCACAATGCGCGGCTCTGACCACGAGCGCCCGCCATCAGTCGAGCGAGCAAATCCAATGCCGCGCTGCGTGCCGGAATTCCAAACCACATAGACTTCCCCATTCGGGCCGGTCGCCGCTAACGGGAAGCTCTGGCCAAACGTTGTATCCAGCGATGTTCCCGTAAGAACAGGGCTGACGCGAACAGGTGGATGCCAGTTCATACCGCGGTCGTCGGACCAGGTCACGACAATCAGCGTCGAGGAATCCCGATCAATGACCCGCTTCCACGGGACGTAGAGCCTGCCCCGGTAGGGGGAGCTCCCCGCGTGATCAACGGTGATGTAGTACTTGTCCTCGAAAGCGGAATCGGCTGTCATCGCGCCGGTGTGGAGAATGATGGGGATGTGTGCCTGCCACGTGCGACCACCATCGGTTGAGCGGGCAAGGAAAACGCCATTTTCTCCGCTTGGGGGCGTAGCGCGATTGAATCCGCCGTAGACAACGTATGCAGTGCCGTCAGGGCCCCACGCGACCGATGGATCGTTGCCAGCGGTAAATCCCGGGATGTTCGGCTTCCCCAGCAGGATGTTCTGCCACGAGCGACCACCGTCGCTGGATACATACACCCACGCGGACTGGCTCGAGCGATAATCTACCGCCGATGCAATGAGCTGCCGTGGATTGAGCGGATTGACTGCAATGCTCGATTCGTTCTGCATCGGGGAATTATCTTGCTCCGGCTCGATCAGATTCACGTTGAGGAAATCCGTCTCGAAGTACCGTTGCGCAAGGAGGACCGGTGGGATGCTGGTGCTGCGCTCGATTGCCGAGGGACGCGCTGCCTCGATGTAGCGCTCCCAGCGAGGCTGATCCGATGGCGCCAGTGTAAGCACAACAGCAGACACAAGCGGGCTGATGACCATTGGCGGCTATCCTCCACATTCGACAACGTTGCGATTTACGAAACCCGGACGCAAATTGCCAACACCTCTTTCTATCTTCGCTACGCAGTCGCACTACATCCGTCACCTGATGCTGATCGAATCACTGTCAGCGCTTCTCCGTGCAACGGAGTTACCGCGCGTCATCTTCCTTTTCGGCGAAGAAGAGTTCATGGTGGAAGAGGCAGCAGCCGCAATTGCTGACCGTATGCGAGAGGAAGGAACAGCTCCAGTTGACATCGAAGTGCTCGATGGTGAGGAACTCTCTATCGAACAGATTGTCCGCCGTGCGGAGGCATTCCCGATGGCAAGCGCGCAGCGGCTCATCACCGTTCGCCGCTTCGATCGGACAGCGTTTGGCAGAAAGCACAGCGCCGAACACGCACTGTGGCTGCAGTACGTGGCGTCCCCATCAACTGCGACGGTTCTTGTTCTAATGGCAACCGATGGTCGCATCGTGAGCGAAGAACTCAAGGGCATTGCGGCTGCGCTGGCGAACCCAAAGCAACGTTCGAAAGCTGAGGCAAAGCTTGCGAAGCTGCGGTTTCCGTACAACGCACTCCTCAGCCATGCCGCATGGTTGGAGATGCCGCGTCTGCCCGAACGTCGTATACCTGAATGGATCATCGAACGCTTCAAGCGGCATGGATACGACTGCACACTTGAGGCGGCTGAATACCTACTTGTGCAGACTGGACCATCACTTCGAGATTTAGCAAACGAAATCGCCAAGACGATCCTCTACGCAGGACCCCAACGACGTATCACACGGGAGCACGTCTTAGCGGTGGCGGGAGCCTCGCGCACGTACAACATCTTCGAACTGCAGAAGGCGCTTGGGCAGAAGGACCGTGCACGTGCACTCTTGATCTTGCACTACATGGTGCGCACTGAACGGCAAGACCTCCTCATCGTGACGATGCTCACCCGCTACTTCCTGATTCTCTGGCGGCTTTCTGAGCTACGAGCTACAACGCCGAACCATAGCGAATTAGGGCGCGCCGTTGGAGTTTCGCCGTTTTTCGTTCCAGAGTACATCGCAGCGCTCGACCAGTACACACCGGCAGAGATCGAGCGCGCCCTCGATGCGCTCCACACTGCTGACGTGCAGCTGAAGACAACGTCACTCGATACACTGACGGTCCTCGAGCACACGCTCGTGGCGATCACCACATAACAGCCGGGATACACCGACGGTAAACACAAAGAGCGCCGCGTTTCCCAACGCGGCGCTCGTGTGAGGGTACCATGAAACGCGTGTTGCTATCACGCCTATTAGCGGACGATGACCAGCGGCAGTGTGCGTATTCCAGTTGCCGTTGTGATCCGCACTGCATAGACACCTGCGCTGAATGCCTCGGTGGGAAGCACAACGTGTGATTCGGCTGTCTCAGAAGCCGCAACGATCGTGCCAAGGATGGAGAGCACCTCGATGCGTGCAGGTCCTCTACTCGTGCCGAGTTCGATGCGGACCGCGTTCGATGCTGGATTTGGTGCGAGTGTCGTGCCGCTGAGCTGGTCACTTTCGACTGTGCTTACCGACGCTGGGTCCAATGTTGCGTTTTGGGATTGTGTTGATCCATTGCCGATCGTAACTTGGCTGATGGAAGATTCATAGTCGGGATGGTCCACGATAAGTTGCCCTGTCAGCGGCACCAGACCTTCTATCGCATAGTAGCCATCATCTTGGGTAATCGCGTACCCCTCAATCCCTGCACTTGAGACAATAGCAACCAGCGCACCGGCAACCGGTACATCACCCTGCTCAGCCGAGCCAATCTTGATACGCTCGCCACGACCTCGAATCCAACCATCGAGCCGCACAATGCCACGCACACCAGCGCGTGGGCGGAGCTTGATCACGTACTGCACCGAGAGCATCGCATCGCCAACTTCGATGCGGGTAGCGTTTCGCCAGCGAAGCGTTGCAAAATCGCCGAGCACGCAGAATCCTGGCACAAGGTCCCGCGACTTCGGTATTCCAAGGACGACGTACACCCCGGGTTCAAGTCCACTGAAGCTGTAGTTGCCTAGTGAGTCTGTCTCGACAGTGCGGAATCTCCGGATGCGGTCACCTCGCTCGTTGCTGTTTGTCAGAACACGGCAAGCAATAGCCCATCCTGCCACACCGTTACCGGCTGAGTCCACTAGTTGTCCGCCGAACCCTCCGGTATACGCTGGCCGATTTGGCAATGCAAAGTTTACTCCATCGCGATTGGAGCTCAGTGTGATCTGAGTCGCTTCAGCAATGTTGCTGGTGCCATCGTAGTAGAGCGGCAGATACGCATCACTGCGCGGAATTGCCCGCGCGATGTACGTATAGCGATTCGACAGGCGAATTTCGTAGTACCCATCGGCATTTGTTTCTGCCGTAAGTGTCAGCCCATGGCCCCAATCATCATCGGCATGCTCGTCGTGGTTATTGATGACCACTATAAATTTCACCCATGCTGCTACTCCACTGCCAGACTCTTGAGATGTGACTCGCCCACTGACAGTGAAGAATTGCTCAGCCTCGCGAGGTGTGACAATGAACACCAGTTCGAGGACCGAGTCTGCTCCACACTCCAGTGTCACGACAGTCGCACTGTCGGCAGTGCTACTGTTTTCGTACCATACTGCCCGGTAGCTGCGCCCTTCCGTTACGAACTTGTACTGGCCTGCCCCGAGGCGCATACGGAAGGTTCCAAGGTCTCCAACTTCTGCTTTGCCAGCTCGCACCCAAACTGTTTCGTTGTGCCGCGTTACCGCACGGTATGCAATCACAACACCTGACGAGACAGGCTCGCCACTGGTATCACGAACGATTCCTTCGACGAGGATACAACCGTCATGCTCTTCTTCCTGTCCGACAACAATCGTCCACTCCTGCATCGCCGAGAGCACTTGTCCCTGCACCTCGATGGTAGCTTTGACAGCAACGCGATATTCCCCGGCACGCTGGGGCGTCCACGTGAGGAGCCCTGTGCTCTGATCAATGCTCATGCCATCCGGACCGCGGACAAGCTGATAGCGAATCGTAACACCCTGGAGTGGTGTTTCGGCGCGCGCTTGGTAGCGATACTCAACACCGACTTGCCCTTTCGTCGGTGGCAGGGATACAAAGCGGATCAAGGAATTCGGTGGCGTGTTCGGAGGTACTGTAACAACGCGAATGGGCGTTCGCAGGCTTTCTCCATCGCTGTTGTAGGCGGTGACGTAGTACGAGTATGTCCCGGAGTTGAGCGGTTGGTCCGTGTAGGTGTAGACTTGCGGATCCTGCGAGCCGGCGGGGACTGTCGCGATACGGCTGTACTGCGAGAGGTCTTCCGTTGCGCCTGTGGCACGGTAAACGTAGTAACCCGTTGGACGGCTTGTTTCCCGCTCCCACTCGCTGGGAAGCCAGGAAAGAAGGGCTTTGTACTGCCCCGGTGTATCGGTGTCTGCACCTGTAGCAGAAAACTCACGCGGTTTACTGGGTGCTGCAGCAAACACGCTACTGGCAAGCACGAGCACTGTAGCGAGAGCAATGCGGAGTGTCATCGAAAAACCTCGCATACTGTGGAACAATCCAATAGCGGGAATTACCCACGATCGCCTGCAGTAACAGGCGAGCATGCAGATGGTAACAGCCGGCAATAAAAATCTTTGCCTCCTGTTACACCCACAGGTGTAGTTTCGTTATTGCACCTGGCAACTGTACCATTCGATTCGATGAACGACGCTGGCGCCTTGAGCGATGCCGAGCTCTACGTGCGGATGAGTGACACAGAGCGCTACTCCAAGCGCGAGCGCGACGCAGCATTTACGGAACTCTACCACCGCCATGCACCGCGGGTTTATGCCTACTGCCGCCGTATCATGGGCGATGATGACGTCGCCAAGGACGCCTTCCAAGAAGCCTTCTTGCGGTTCTATTCGAGCGCAGACCCTACGCGGCTCATGACGAACGTGCCGGCGTTCCTCCTCCGCATTGCACGGAACGTCTGCCTCAACATCAAGCGCAGTGCTCGCCCGACACTTGAACTCGAAGACTACCACAACATCACGCGTGAGCAGCCCTATGAAAACGATGAACTAGCGGAGCTCCTTGCCCGGGCCTTAGAGCTGCTTCCGTTGGAATACCGCGAAGCCTTTGTGCTCCACGAGTACGAAGGACTCTCGTACGCAGAAATCGGCGCGATGACCGGCGTCAGTGCAGATGTGGTCAAGGTTCGGGCGTTCCGTGCACGGCAGAAACTCCGCACGATTCTGGCACCATACTTTTCTGATCGAACCGAGGATATGAACACCACTGATGAATGATCAAGATGGACTACACCGAGCAATACTCCGAATGGCTTTCGGCATATCTCGATGGCGAATTGGACCCAGCGCTCGAGGAGCCACTCTTCAGCGCACTAGCCACGCATGCTGACCTGCGTCAGGAAATGCGCGAATTGCTCACTTTTCGCCGAGCAGCACGCAATGACCTTGTGGCACTGGTACCACCGTTGAGTACGACGGCTGCTGTCTTCCAAAGCATCGGCATCGGGATGGGTGCGAGCATTGGCGCAAGCCTCCTGCGTCGGCTCTGGCTCCCGCTTGCAAGTGCGATTGCTGGTGGTGCTTTCACATGGCTGGCAATGACCTTCCTATCGAGTCCGCCACCGTCAGCGCCACTCGAACAGCAACGAGCTACTCCTCAGCTACCATCACCAGCGACAACCATCGTCGAGCGAGTCGTCTATCGGACGCGAACAGTCTATCTCGCCGGCACTCCAGGTTCTCCACGCACAGATGGGTCACACGTGGTGGCTACCACAGAGCACACAGCTGCTCCAGCAACAACTCCTCCATTCCAACCATCGCAGCACCAGCAGGAGCTTGCGCTCCTGGATGATGTCCAGCAAATCCGCTTCACAGCCGCGCCATATACAATCCGACGGGTTGAGCAAACACGGGCATCAAGCGACGTTGCAATCGGACAATCGCCGCAGCCCCCCCTGCTTCCCTCGCAAGAGCAGTACCCACAGTTCCGTCTCCTCCTCCGCGGGTTAGCGACAAGCTCGCTCGTTACTGTCCCACAGCAGCCGGACCGCAGCTCCGCATTGAGCACAAGTGCTGTTGGGCTCTTCTACACACTCAGTGACCACCACGCCGTCGGGATCGAGGTTGGCCGTGAACCGTTTGCGATGCAGTTCTACGGCTACCAGGAAGACACACGCATGCGTTACGAAGCGTACCCAGCATTGCTCTGGGGCGTGGCCAGCTACCAGTACCGTACCCAGCTCGGACTCCAGTGGGAGCCGTTTGCGCAGCTGGGGGTGGGTGCAACAGAATTCGGCCTGCTCGGTCGGGCAACTGCCGGTGTGGTGTACCGCCCAGCTCCGTCAGTCGGTGTCGTGCTCGGTCTGGAGGGCGCTCTGATGCGGTACGTGTATCAGTCCACGCCATACTTGACGCCGAATGTAGGCATCACGTATGGGATCATGTTCCGTTTTTAGGATTGCAGCAATGAAGACACGGTTGTTGTTCTTGACAGTACTTGCGATAGCGCTCTGGAGCTGTGCCGATCCAAGTAGCGTTACTGATCCTATCGTCGAAAACCCCAAGCCCGTCGAGCGTACAATCCTGCCGGAGCATCTCGATGAAGCTTCGGGGGATGACCGCTTCCTTTCTGGTGGCGATGGACAAGAGTATGAGTACGCCCTGGCAAACGCTCCAGACGAGCTGTGGTCGCGACAGGACGATCGAAGCTCGATTGTGCTCGATACCGTACACGGCCGCATCCTCCACTTGCGCTTGAGTTTGATTCCGAAAGCGAAAAGCTGGCGTGATACGCTTGAACTGCGCGTGCGTCGCTTTACGCTTGAGCTCGATAGTACAGCAAATCTTTTTCTCGATCGCGGTGAAAAGCGGCTCTTCCAGGGAGAGGCTGCCTTCTACCTCCGCGAAGCAGGGATGAACGGGTGGTTCTACCGTACCAGCAAACTCACGTCGGCCAGCCCCGAGATCCCGTTGGAGCTTCGCGATTCGGTATTCTGCCGGGTTCGGCTGTGGCGCAACAGTAGGAACGCCATCGTATTCACGCTCACCGTGCAACACTTCGTCGTAATCAACGAGCAAGGGCAACAACGGAAAGTCCGACGGCTTCGGCTCAGTGCTCTTTTGGAAATCCCGCTGGCGCGGTAGTCCGTATTTTTGCTTCAGCGTTGGCGGGCATAGCTCAGCTGGTTAGAGCACCAGATTGTGGCTCTGGGGGTCGCGGGTTCGAATCCCGTTGCCCGCCCTCTATTCAGATGACGCAGCACGTCGCAGTGCCCGCTCCGCGTCACGCGCTTTGATGTCCTCCCGCCGATCGTAGAGTTTTTTCCCGCGCACGACACCAAGCTCGACCTTCACAAACGGGCCAGAGAAATACAACTGGAGCGGAACGATCGTCATTCCTTTTTCTTCAACCATTGAACGGAGCCGCACAAGCTCCCGCCGGTGCAAGAGCAATCTCCGCGGGCGTGTCGGCAGGTGATTGGTGTACGAGCCGTGGGAATACGGCGCAATATGCAAGTTGAGTAGCCACAGCTCGAGTTTGTCTTTCTCGCGGAAAGCCGCATATGCATCCGTCAGATTGACCTTACCCTCACGCAGTGATTTCACTTCACTCCCCTGCAGGACAATCCCCGCTTCCACACGGTGCAGGATGTGGTAGAGGTGCTGCGCCTTCCGGTTGGTGACAATGACGCGTCGTGGCCGCTCCACGGGTTGGCTCATGTACGTTTCCGCTTGCCAATAAATTCACTCCAGGTGTATTGCGTAGGCACTTTTCGCCCCCGCCGCGCAAGCTCGACCAAATATTCCGCCGTTGTTTGCACAACCCATTCAAAGTTCTCCTCGTGCACCGAGCTCCGCTCTGCGTCAGGTGCCGGGTTGAGAAAATCAATCGCGTAGGGGACATCGTCCGAAACGGCAAATTCGACGGTGTTGAAATCGTAGCCGAGAGCTGTGCAAATCTTCAGCGTAAGATCTTCGATTTGCGCCAGTCGCTCTGTCGTTGGTGTCCACGAGGCTCGGTATCGCTCATGGTGCGGATTGCGCGGCTCATAGGGCATGACGCGCACCCATCGCCGTCCAATACAGTAACACCGGTAGTATTCGGTGAACTCTACCGCTTGCTGCAACACCATGCAGAGATCGCCGGTTTGGTCGTAGGCTGCAAAGAACTCCTCCGGCGAGTGTACCTTGGAGACGTGCTTCCAGCCGCCTCCTGCATGTGGCTTCAAGAACGCCGGGAATCCCACGTACGCAAAGATTGCATCCCAATCGAGCGGATACACCAAGTTGCGCATAGATTCCGACGTCGTTCCCGGTGGATGCTGCTTGTGCGGCAAGAGCACAGTCCGCGGAATCGGCACCCCAATTCGTGCCATCAGTGCGTAGTTGAAGAACTTATCATCGGCGCTCCACCAAAAGGGATTGTTGACGACAACCGTGCCGCCAAGCGCTGCAACTTTTAGCATCGAGCGGTAGAATGGGATGTCGTGAGAAATCCGGTCGAGGATCACATCATACTCGAGCAGTGCATCCATCTGGATCGCTCCAACCTTGACGAATTCGGCGCGCACATCGGCTTCGTGCATGCTGTTGATTCGCTCAACGAGCGCTGGCGGGAATGTCTGCTCCATCCCAAAGAGGACGCCAATAACCTTCATCGCTCCGACGTGTCTGATTGTGGAAACTGGTGCGCAAATCTACACGTTCTGCATTCCCTCAGCGCAACGAGCACGGCTCTGCCGCAGTGCGGACGATCCCCTCGACGAGCGACGTGATGCGGGCGCGCGCTGCATCGAGCTCGGTGCGATTGAGGGTGCGATGCACCATCGCAACTGGAGGACGAGTCAAGATTATCCGCACAGTAAACTGCTCCTGCCACGGGAATGCTGACGCTGCAAGCAGTGCATACACTTCCAGTTGCGTGCGGTAGTAGGCAAGCCAATCGTCCGCCGAGCGCTCGTCGCGACGGTTTGTCTTCCAATCCCAAATTTCCCACCCCGTCGGCGTTTCGATGAGCACATCGGGCACACCGTAGAGGAAATGCTCGCCGAGCGGCATGATGATCGGTTGCTCAATGAACGCACAAGGTGAGCTGCTGAGCAAGCCGTTGCGTTCGAGAAATGTCAGCGTTGCTCGAACGTCCTGGGCAGCCCGTTGGCGGAGAGTGTAGTGCGCAGAGCTGCGGTAGTCCACAAGTGCCCGCTCGATGGCAGCATCCACAGCGTGCAGCTCAGCCCGTGCGACAATGTATTCCAGCGCACGGTGGATGATCTGCCCCGCAAGGGTTCCGACAACGTCGTCCTCGCGCTCCAAGCGTGCCACTGCACGCTGCCACTGGTCCTCCTGCGATGGCAAGCCACAGCGGTAGATGCGGTAGTAGTCCTTCGGCGAGTGCTCGAAGAGCAGCAGTTGCGACGCCGAGACGATCTCCCCGCAAATTGTGCCCCCAACCACATCGGTCATCACAGGGACGGTCGGCTGCTGCTGGGGTGTACCAGCAGAGGTGCTGACTTCTGGCAAGTCGTAGATGATTTCGATGGTAGATTCAATCTGCCGAGGATGATCTTCTGGGAATGCACGGACAGAGCCTTGCAGCGGCACCGATCGGACGCCATAATCGGATTCCCACTCGATTCCCAGCGCTTGGCTGACAATACCCAAGAAGCTCTCGCTCGGCAGTGACCTGGTGGTCCCATCAGAGTCGGGCGGCTCGACCGTACCTGCAATGAAGAGGTGGTCTTTTGCACGCGTCAATGCCACGTAGAGCAGGCGGCGCTCTTCTGCGTGCTCCCGTTGGCGAAGAATCTGCCGCGCCAACTTTCCCCCAAGCGTTTCCTTGCCCTCAACCGATGCGATCGTCACTCCCAACTCCTCTGTGATCGCAAGAGTCTCTGGTCGGCCGCTCGTGAGCTGGTCGGCACCGACAAGGTACACGATCGGGAACTCCAGCCCTTTGGCAGCGTGAATTGTCATGAGCGTGACAACGTTATCGTCGCTGATGACAGCGGCTTCCGATTCTGTATCGGCAACAAGGCGGAGACTATCGAGCTCCTCGACAAAATCGAGCAGGTTCCGGAATCCCTGCTGCTCGAACTGCCGCGCAGCTTCGAGTAACTTTTCCACGTTCGCGATGATTTGCTCTGCGCGTGGCGAGCTGGAAACGTTCTGGTACCACTGCGTCCGACGCAGGAGCATCCGTACAAGCATCGTCGGCGGCAGGCGAGTAGCGATCGGCAGGAGCTGCTCAAGCATTGAATACGCGGCCGCAATCCGCGGCGGTGCATCGGTGCTCTGAGCCAACGTGGCAAAGCGCTCAAACAGTGATGCTTGCTGCCGGCCATGTGTTGCAATCTGCACGAGCTCGGAATCGCTCAAGCCAATAAATGGAGACCGAAGAAACGTCGCAACCGCAACATCGTCGTGACGATTGTGCACAAGTCGCAGAAACGAGAGCACATCGAGCACTTCTTGCGTCTGATAAAATCCTCGCCCGCTCTCGACGCGGAACGGAATACCAGCAGCGCGGAGTGCCTGGACGTATGCAGCAAGCGTCGAGCCCTTTCGTGCAAGGATCGCGATGTCCCTGTATTGTGCACTGCGGAATCCACCGTTCTGCCGTTCTGGAACAGGGAAACTTTCATCCCAAACTTCCAGTGCGTCGGATGTAATGTGAGCAATATGACGTGCAACCAGCGTCGCAGTCGCACTTGCATCCCGCCCTACCAAGAGCGCAAGCGCGCTGGGAGGGCACGTCTCAATGGCGCGCGCGGTGCAGAGCTCTTCATAGCCGACCTCGTAGCCGCTGGTCCGCTCTGGCATTGCTTTCAGCATGACAGCATTGACCAGCGCGACAAGCTCCGGCGTCATGCGGAAGGACGTCTGAAGGTGGATGTCATGTCCTGCACCAGCCGCCGCGACGATGTCGGCTCGCGCACGCTCGAAGACTCGGACGTCTGCTCCCCGGAAGCCGTAGATGCTCTGCTTTGGATCGCCTACGATAAACAGTTCAGGGGCGTCCGTTGTGTGATCGTGCAATGGGACGAGCCGCTGCAAGAGATCGTACTCAATCGGGTCGGTGTCTTGGAATTCGTCCACGAGGATGTGCTCGATTTCCCAGCGGAGTCTTGAGCGCACGCTATCGTTGTCCAGAAGCGCTAATGCACGGCGCTGGAGGTCATCCGGCTCAAACGCTGCCAGATCGGTTTTCTCGGCATCCATCACCTCGAGTGCAGCGCACGTAAGCTCAACGAGAATCGTTGCGGCCGTCTCAGCACGTTGCTCTGTTTCCAGGTCTGCATCGAGTGCCAGTCGAACAGTTTCTGCCCACTGTTTTGCAGTGCGTGCTTCGCGTTCGTCAACGATACGTTTCCATTTGGCGCGAAGTGCTCCATCCTTTGTGTGGAATGTCTCGAGTGCTTGCCGGAGTGCGTCATTGCTGTCGCTGCCGAACGCAAATCCTGCGCGGAGCACCTGCTGTGCAGACGCGAGAACATCCGCACACTCTGCTGCTGCATCGCCACCAGCCCGACCAAGCAACTCTTGCCAGAAGTTAGCAAGCTGCTTCGCCTGCCGGCCGATCACGCTGTGCAATTGGTCTTGGAGCGATGGGACCGAATAGTTGCTGATCAGGTGCGATGGGCTGCTCAGCACACGTTCGAGACTGCGTTCGAGCGCTTGGTAGGAACCAAAGACTCGAATCAGCTCGGCGAGTTCGTTACGACGATGGTTGCTGAGCCACTGTTCGACGATCACACGGATTGCTCGCCGCCGCAGTTGAAGACGGTCGGCAGCGCTAAGCTCACCGAAGACGGGCGGGACTTTTGCCTCGATCGGGAACCGACGCAGCAAACTGCTGCAGTAGCTGTGGAAGGTGGAAATACTTGCGCTCACCAGTCGCTCGCGGAGGGAGCGCAGTTGCAACAGTTCATCGGGGTTCTTGGCTTCGGCAAAGAGGCGATCGAGCCGCGTTGCAACCCGCTCGAGCATTTCGGCAGCGGCTTTTCGCGTGAACGTCATCGCTACAACACGGCGGACGTCAACGCCACCGTCGAGCAGTACTCGCACATAGCGCTCAACTAGCACGCGTGTTTTGCCCGAACCTGCACTGGCAGAAACAATGAGCGGCCCTGGCTCTGTGACAGCGCGACGCTGTGCCGTGGTCAGCTGCGGTGGGGTATAGCGC
>RFIK01000155.1 GCA_003695605.1 Chlorobiota bacterium | reverse complement strand
GATCAGCACGAAAACGTTCCCACAGCGGATTCAGTACGCGGGACAACGTATCGCTGCGATGAGCGATGCGCAGGCGCAAGCGTTCGTCCGTTCGTTCCAGGGGTGGCAGTCAGTGGAAACGTTTGTTGCGGCAGTAACGGAGTTTTTGCTCCCGCGTCCGGTGAGCGCCGAGCGTCAGGCATACTACCAGGCAATTCTTCTTGCCGGCGCACCCAGGTATGAATGGCCTTCCATCGCCAACGATGCCCAAGCAGTCGGCAGCCGGCTGCGGTCGCTCCTTCGGGCAATTGTCAAAGCTCCCGATTACCACTTGTGCTAACGATTTTTGATGGAGGTATATCGCGATGCGACGACGTGACTTTCTCCGCACTGCGACAGCGCTCGCGACATCAGCTGCTGCCACAAGCATAACTGGTATCCCTGTTCGTGCAAGTTCTCCGATCCTGTCGCTGCCGCCACGTGTGCTGGAGAGCGATAACGTGCTCATCATCATCCAGCTCTTTGGCGGCAACGACGCACTCAACACTGTCATCCCCGTAGAGGACGACGAGTACTACCGCATCCGCCCAACGCTGGCGATCCCGAAGCAGCAGGCATGGCGCTGGCTGACGACCGATCTCTACCTCCACCCTGCATTGGCGGGCGATAGCGTCTGGGGCGGCGGCTTCGGCGGTCTGATGGATCAGGGACGGCTGGCAATCGTGCAGGACGTCGGCTACGACAATCCAAACCTGTCGCACTTCCGTTCGACGGACATTTGGCTGTCGGGGATCAACTCGTCCGATCCCTTCGTTCGGCTCAGCGAAGGCTGGATTGGGCGCTTCTTTGCGCGGGTGTTGCCCAATTTCCCCGCGGTGTTGCCGGAGCATCCGCTCTGCGTGCAGATTGGAGGGACGCTCTCGCTGCTGTTCCAATCGGCAAAGGGCGATGTGGGCATTGCGCTGACTGACCCGCAGAAATTTTTCGAACTAGGGAAAGGTTCAACACCGGATGAAGAGCCACTTCCTGACGTGGATGCATTTGCACGGGAGTTCAACTACATTCGCTCGATTGCGGCGCAAGCAGATCGCTATTCACAAGCGGTACTCGATGCGTATTCCCGTGGACGCACGACAGTGGACTATGGCTCTCGCGGTTTGCCTGCGCAGCTTGGGATGATTGCGCGCTTGATTTCAGGCGGTCTCAAAACGAAAGTGTACCTGTGCTACCTGGGCGGTTTCGATACGCACGTCCAGCAGCAAGAAGCCGACGACGTCACCAAAGGCGTCCACCCATCGCTTCTGGGGCAGCTCGCCAGCGGCGTGGCAATGTTCATGCAGGATGCGCTCCAGCAGGGCTTTGCACGCCGCGTTGTAGGGATCACGATCTCCGAGTTTGGGCGTCGCCCCTACGAGAATGGCTCGCGTGGGACCGATCACGGTGCGGCAGGAGTGCAATTTGTCTTCGGCGATGGGGAAAGCATTCGCTCTTCGCGCTTTGGGACAGCACCGAACCTCCGTGAGCTCGATGCGAACGGCGATCTCATCTACCAGAACGATTACCGGCGTCTCTACGCGGACATCCTGCTCAACTGGTTCGACGCTACTGCGGAGGATGCAGCTGCAATCTTGGGCGATCGCATTGCACCACTCAACGTTATCAAACGTCGAGCAACATCGAGTGTCCTTCCTGCAGAGGGTACAGGCTCAGCGCTCACAGTCATTCCCAATCCTATCGTCGGCGGAGGAGGCCAGTTGCGAGTCCAGCTTCGGCGCCTTGCGTCAGTTCAGGTAGAGATCTACAACCTGCGTGGGCAATTTCTCGGCGAACTCTATCGAGGCTTGCTTCCCGAAGGTGTGAGCAGTCTTTCGCTTCCGGTGCTGCCGTCGGGCACCTACCTTGCCCAGCTGCGGTGCAGTGACGCGCTTGTGCAGACGACGTTCACCGTCGCGCGGTAGAGTATTGGCTGGCAGATGCTTCCTCTCCAGCCGACTGGCAGCAACGTTGCCCGCATGGGGCACGGCATCACCGTGCCCCGTGCGTTTGCAACTTTTTCCGCCTGTGCTACCGACCGAGCATCACTACGACCGTCTGCCACTGATCGCCGCGCCTGATGCGCACAAGGTACATCCCACTGGCCAGCTCCCCAACCCAGAGGGACCGACCGCTGCCCCGCATCACCTCCCGACCATCCACTGTGTAGAGCCGCACTTCCTCGACTCCGCTTCCACGGACTTCCACTTCCTGGTTCCGCTGCACGACCTGCACCGGCTCGACGAGCCGCACCCGTACTAACGCCTCAGCGCAGACATCCTGCCGCTCTACCTCCCCGCCGCGCACCTGCACCACAAAACAACCCTCACCCTGGAACCGCACCTCTACTGGACCGCTGCGATCACCTCCTGCGACCCCAACAATCTCCACCCTCCCAAGCTCCTGCTCGGCTCCACCGACCGTCACATCCCCCACCGCGAGGGCAACCTCCTTCCACTGACCGTCCAACTGTCCTCCCTCGACATCTGCCACCCCAACCGGCACCCGAACCCGCACGACACCTCCACGTAGCCTCGCCACGCCCGACGACCGCGCCATCACTCGAATGAACGCGCGCTGCCCTGCGCCAACCTCCACCACTGCAGGCTCGACCCACACCTCCACGACCGCCGGCTCGTCCACCACTACCTGCACCTCCACCGACGACCGACAACCGTTGCTATCCTCCATCACTCCCACGTACCGGACCGTCCGAGCCGGCGCCACCCGATACCGACACGACTGGCTCAGCACCACCCCTGCGGTATCCTCCCACCAACACCGCACACCGCTCCCCTCGAGCGTCAACTCCACCTCCTCTCCACGACACACCCGCTGATCCTGCGACCGAACCTCTCCTTGCGGATACACTCCCACCACGACCGTGTCCCAACCCTCACACGCACCACGCACACCGTGCACCACGTACACCGCTGCTGTATCGGCAACCACCCACACCGCTGACCCACGACCAATCTCTTCCCCACCACGATACCACACATACTCAGCATCCGACGCTGCACGCCGCACCGCAAGCTGCACACTGCTCCCACGACACACGACGGTGTCCCCCACTGCCTCCACCGCTAACTGCTGGCCAACATCCACCCGCACGGTATCGCTGCCACGGCATCCCGACGCCGTCCATCCCTCCACCACATACCACGTGCTCTCGACTGCCTGCACTTCCACCGCCGTACTCTCGCCAATCACCTGCCCGCTCGAATCCCGCCACACGTACTCGGCTTCCGCTGCCGGGCTGAGCGCCCGCAGCAACTCCGGCAGGTGCAAGTATCCTCGCCAGAAAAATACACGATGAATGAGTTCGAGGAAATCGATCGGTGGGAGGAAGTAAAGCAGAGCGTGCGGTCGGACAACTCGTATAACGTGACTAACGTATGGTCTAACGTGCCGCTTGGGGTCTATTATGATCGGCGCGATAGTTCGCGATGGATTGCCCGCCGTGTGAGGACAAGTGGGCTCTATTATTACGACGCCAATGAATTTTACCGCTGTCATGAATACGTGCGTTGGCTTATAAGCCAGCAGCTAAACCTCGATTCCGAAGATTACATCGCTCCCGCATATATGGACTGGTCTGAATTGCCGCCGGAGCGACCAACGGAGAAGTGTTTGAAGTGTCAATCAATCAGCACATACGGTCGTTGGGCGGCGAAGCTGCTGGTCGCATTATTTGGGAGCGACCACCAACGCACGATTGATGTCGAGCTCCCCTATAATCAACCGATCATCGATCACGCACAGTTGATAATGGGACGTGCATTGCAGATTGACTCCATCATGCATGTCCCTCTCTCGATAGAGATTGATTTTGCAGCGGAACAAGTACGAGGTACCTATTATGCCGTCCAGTGAGATTTTGAGACCCTCAGCGATATTCGAATACCAGTTGCCTCCCCATCTCCGGGGTCGTCGTGGCGGCAGTGTTGCGACCTCGAGCGGCGGCGATCCTGATGTCATTGTCGGCATAGCCGGTGAGGCGATCAATGCATATATGCTTGTATCACGAGCAGCAGACGGCAGATATATACGTGCATCATCTGCGGACATTATCCCTGCGCATGCAATAGCGATAACGTCTGCTGCGGCGGATGAGCAGGTCATGCTACGAGTTGGAGGCAGTATCACATGGCAATCAGATATCGCCGACGGCTGGCATTATCTTGGGGATAATGGCTTGCTCGATAGCCCATCAGGACCGCTATATCAGATCGTCGGTTATTCGATTGGGGGGCGTCTTATCTTGACGATTGGTCTTCCTATAGTGCGCGAGAGTGATTAGTTTCGCGCTAATTGGCGAGCATGATGCTATGTCATCCTGGCAGACGCGATAATGAAAATAAAATGAACGGCATACGCAGGATTAGCATAATTGGAGAATAGCGCTGGAAAATAATTGGATAGTTCACAGTACGGTCCGCTCCGTGCAGGAACGGTCATCACCGTCGAGCCGGGGATTTACATTCCTCCCGGCAGTCCATGTCCGGAGCGCTGGTGGAATATCGGCATTCGCATCGAAGACGATGTGCTCGTCACCGAGAGCGGTCCGGTGAACTTATCGGCTCGACTGGCTCGCCATCCCGACCAGATCGAAGCGCTGATGCAGAAGCGATAGCCGATGCTGAACTCGGTTTGGCTCCTCCCTCCTCCACCGTCACCCTGAACTCGGTTCAAGGTCTTTTCTTGTCCCCTGTCACCCTGAACTTGTTTCAGGGTCTTTTCTTGCCCTCTGTCACCCTGAACTTGGTTCAGGGTCTTTTCTTGCCCTCTGTCACCCTGAACTTGGTTCAGGGTCTCACTGCACAAGATGCCGAAACGCGTTCGGCACGACAAACAGCAGTGCAATCAGATGCCGAAACAAGTTCGGCATGACAGGGGGTTGCGCATTCCCCAAACGCACGTCACCCTGAACACACACCGTCATCCTGAACTTGGTTCAGGGTCTCACTGCACAAGATGCCGAAACACGTTCGGCATGACGGGAAAGGGGATATGCCGAGCACAACCCAACGTACAGGCACATCGCCGCTGCCATGACCACTAGAAATGGGTCAGGGACGACCGAACAGCCAGCCGCCCCCGACAACACTACGCAACAGACAGCGCTCAATCAACTACCACAAGTCGCACCGTCCGAACGTCACCGCCCCGCCCCTGCAGACGAAGCGTGTACACTCCCGCACTCAAGCCTGCCGTCGGAACGACTGGCAATCCACCATTGAACGCAGTGGTGCTCACTGTCCGCCCAAGCCCATCGACGATGTCGAGCTGACAGTTCTCCGGTATCGTCCCCAATAGCAGCGCATCCTCGCCACGCTTGACAGGATGGGGAGCGACCGTCAGCGATTCCTTCGGCTCGTCTTCGACCGATACCACCGTTCGCTCGATCGCAAACAATCCATGTGAACAACCGACCAAACACCGATTGGAGTCGAGCCAGTACACCTCGTGAAAATTCGTCGGACCTCCGAGCGATAACGTCCGAACCGACGACGTTGCAGTATCGCCGAAAGTAAACTCGAATACATCGAAACCGCCCTTACTGACGAGCGCTCGCGTACCGTTCGTCCACAGACCCAGACCAATACCTCTGAGTGTGATCATCATATTCGGATCTTCGACTGTGTTGTAGAGTTTGAAAACCGGCGGTAGATAGGTAAGAGCGTTTTGCTGTAGATCGAGCCGGGCGACAGTCATACGGCCTGTCCCGATGTAAGCTAAAAGATACAACTGCCCATCGGCGCCACGCGTCAATATCCGCGCTGATCGGTCGAAATCTATCGGCGGCGTAAAGGTAAACCGCCGATGCTCGATCGTTCCATCTGCAGCGACATGGACGAGCACTACTCCGGTGCAGAAATACAACCCACCCTGCCCATCGGGAACGAAGGGCGTAGCTTCCTCGGCGTTATCTCCGAATAACGTCCAACGACTGATCAACTCCAGCCCCGAACGACCGACGCGGAAGAGTTCTGTGAACCTCTGGATAATCCTCACGGAGTTGTTGAGTGTATCAATCCACGAAAAGAGGTAGGAGTCGGCGGTCACATAGACTCTCCCGCTACCATCCACTCCGAACCAGAGAAACTTCCGTGTCATCCGGAGCGAGTCTTCGAACGGCGTCAACGGGCTTGGAACGTAGCGGTAAGTATGCCACTGCTGCTCGGCAACACGGAACACCATCACGCGAGACTCTGCCACGCGAGACTCTGCGTCACGGATTGTACGACCGGCAACGTAGATATTGCCTTCGTGATCCGTCTCGATCGGCGCCCAAAAGCTATAGTGACTGAAGATCGGTTGGTCGAGTGTATCCGCAGGGTAGCCGTACTGCGGCAACCCGATCGGGTTCCATTGCTGCCCATCCCACACGTGAACCGAATGAAGTACATTCATCATACCCCACCGCGGGAGGCGGTAGAGGCTACCGCTTTGGACAGCATAAAGCTGACCATTGCGCAGACAAACACGACCGGCAGGTTTGTCGAAAAGCTGGGTTACCCGCCAGGCAGTTTGTGCTTCGAGCACCCACGCAGCGCCGATCAGCAGAGCGATCACAGAAAAAACGTGTCTCATAAGTACCTCCGTTAATAGTTCAACAACCGTCCTCACACTGAGCCGAATTGGGACCTGTGCCGTACTTCGACTCTTGCAGGCTGCAGGGATAAATTCGCTGCTTGCTGATCTGACGTGCACGTATGACCTGATCCCCGAATTGGGGAAATGTCTCGATGCAGTATTCGAAGACCCGCTTGCAGCATGTGGTTCCGCAGTCCTGCCATTTGTACGAGCGCACACGTAGTTTGCCATCGGGACCTCGAAACTCAGGGAAGGGTGGATCGAATCCCTGTTGGCACCATTTCTCCACCGATTCGTCAACAGCATACTCGCAGTACACCCAAACTCCACAACGTCGTGTGTAGTAATGGGCTCGTGGCGTACCCCAACCAGTCGAACAGGGAGGTACTGATCCGGAGTAGAAACCCCTTTGAACAATCCATTCCCAGATATTCTGAAGACCTGCCTGCACAGCCATTTCTGCTGCTGCGTCGAAATCGAAATGGAACACACTGCGTTTCTCGAATGCTTCACAAATGCCGATCAACTCACGAGAGACCTCGTAAAATTCAACCACGCCATTGCAGATGCGATACATCATGTTGACCTGAAGAGAACACGAGGGCGCAGCAATTTTGAATGCTGTACCGATCGGTCCCTGCCATTGTGCTGTATCGCAGTCTCCTTGAGGCGGGCACGGTTGCGCTTTCAGACCGGACAACATTGTGCAGAATAGCGCACCCGTGATCAACCAACAATTGATGATAGCTTTCATAGGTATTTCCTTCACAGGTAGTGGAACATGAAAAGAGCATTGTTCTCCTCCATCCCGACACAAGCGATCACATGTTCCACATGGCGGTGGGCGCTCTTCATCGAACAGCAGCCGGCGTGGAATGGTGTGTGTGTGTGTGTGTCAGCTTCTCAGCGGCGAAGCAGCAGAGTGGCACGCGTTCCCCAGGCTGCGTTGCCAGACGCAGTGCACGTGCATCCCAAAACAGGTTGTCCAACATGGTGAGCATCGGCGTACTGCCCGTGTCCGATTTCCACCCTAAAATAATGCAGAAATGTTTACAAACCAAATGATTTTTTCAAGGCGGCGG
>RFIK01000154.1 GCA_003695605.1 Chlorobiota bacterium | reverse complement strand
TCAGCGGCACCGTAACCATCGAATTCCTCCGCTATACACACATCGAGCGCCGTAATTTTCGGCGGTGATGAACCGGGCACTCTGATAGCGAATGGTTACTGTCTCGGTTGACGAATTTCTCAGCGAATCTAACGGCGGCACGCTCTGCACCTTCGATGTTCGTAGCCCTGCAGAGTACGCCCGTGGCTCAATCCCCAACGCATCGTCACTTCCGCTCTTCGATGACGCTGAGCGGGAGATCGTCGGCATTACATACCACACCGAAGGACGTACCGCCGCACTCAAGCGCGGGCTGGAGCTTGTTGGCCCCAAGTTACGTTGGCTGGTCGAACATGTCGAAGCGCGGGTGCTCCCTGGTCAAACGGTGGGACTCTACTGCTGGCGCGGTGGCATGCGTTCGGCAGCAGTGGGGTGGCTGCTTCAATTTTATGGGTTCGATGTTGTGCTGTTGCGCGGCGGCTACAAAGCATTCCGCCGTTTCGCTCTCGCACAATTCGAAGCACGGCGGACACTCTACCTACTGAGCGGCTGTACTGGAGCAGGCAAAACCGCTGTGCTTTCGCTGCTTGCAGCACGCGGTGAAGCAACAATTGACTTGGAAGCACTTGCCTGCCACCGTGGCTCTGCCTTCGGTGCGCTCGGATTGTCCCCACAGCCAACCCAACAGAACTTCGAGAATGCGCTCGCTGTGGAACTCTGGAGGAACCGTGCAGCCGAGCGCATCTGGATCGAAGACGAATCGCGACGGATCGGCACGCTCACAATTCCTGAAGCTCTATGGCAGCAAATGCTCGCAGCACCAATTATTGCGCTCGATGTTCCGCTCGATCGGCGCATCGAACACTTGGTGCAGGAGTACGGAAGCTTTCCACCGTGCGAGCTTGCGCAATGCCTGGCAGCAATTCGCGAGCGATTAGGTGCTGAGCGCTATGCACGTGCACTCGATGCTCTCGAGCGGGGCGACCTGTATAGTGTCGCCCAACTTGCGCTTGAACACTACGACAAGGCTTATCGCCATAGTCTCCGCAAACGCGCCGAACGTGTCCGCTGGATAGAAGCCGAATCGCCGGAAGATGCTGCCTCCAAGCTGTGCATCCTCAAATCCCCAGTGGTCAGATCGCACAACGCTGTTCGTCTCGCATGAACACAGGTACGGCTTCCATTCTCGTTGTAGATCTCGACGATACGCTGCTTCGCACCGATCTGCTCTGGGAAGCAATCGCGGAAGTAGCGCGCCACAGGCCGTTGCTCTTACCCTTGGTGCCACTGGTAGCACTCGGCGGCCGCCCCCGTCTGAAGCGTTGGCTTGCGACAAAAGTCCAACTCGAGTGGGACGCACTCCCGCTCAACGACGAAGTTCTCGCATTCATCCACGCTGCAAAAGCGCAGGGTCGGACTGTTATCCTTGCGACTGCTGCGGCTCAGCCATGGGCTACTGCGATTGCCGAGCGTTTAGGATGCTTCGATGGTGTAATCGGCACACGCCACACAAACCTCAGTGGCAGCGCCAAACTGGAGCACCTGCGGCGCTATCTCAATGGCGCGCCATTTGACTACATCGGCGATCGGAGCGTAGATATTCCGCTCTGGCGCGCTGCTGAGCGTGCGTACATCGTCGGTGATGCATCGCGGTATGAACGCAGACTTGGGAAATCCTTTGCAGGCAGCTTCCCTCGCCCCACGGCCCGTCTGCGGGATTGGCTCAGCCTTCTCCGAATTCCGCAGTGGAGCAAAAACCTCTTAGTGCTGGTTCCGATCGCTCTTGCGCATCGCCTCAGTGATGGCAGTGCACTGCTCCATGCAGTGCTGGCAGCAGTACTCCTGAGCATCGTGGCATCGGCGCTCTACATCTTCAACGATGTGGTTGACTTGCCCAATGACCGCATCCATCCCCACAAACGCCAGCGTCCGCTTGCGCGCGGAGCTATCTCGCTCCAATCGGCCTGGATCGTTCTATTGCTCGGACTCGTGGGGGCTATGATCACTGCCAGCGCGCTGCTACCCCAGGAAGCATTTGCTCTGCTTGCGGTGTATGGCGTTGGCTCTGCGGCATATTCGCTTCTGCTCAAGCGGATTGCTCTGGTGGACGTGCTCGTGCTGGCGGGACTCTACGTGCTACGCCTCGCACTTGGTGGCGCTGCCACGCACACCGAACTTTCTCCATGGCTGCTCGGCTTTGCGCTCCTGTTTTTCACTAGCCTTGCACTACTCAAGCGGCATACCGAAGCGATGCACCTGCGAGCAACCAATGCACCCAGCAAGCAGCAGCGACCCTACACCGAGCGCGACGAACCTTTTCTCCTGGCCATGGGGATTGGAACAGCAATGGCCGCAGTCGTGATTTTGATCCTCTACCTGGCCAGCGATCGAGTGCGAACGCTCTACACCCATCCCGACGCACTCTGGCTCATCCTCCCTCTGCTCCTGTGGTGGTTGATGCGGATGTGGCGCTCATCGGTCCGGGGAGAACTGGGCGGCGATCCGGTGAGCGTTGCCCTTCGCGACCCATCGAGCTTGGCAGTTGGTGCAATCATCGCTGCCATCGTCTTCGTCCTTGCCCGATGAAACGCGCAAGACTCTCCAGCTGGACAGGACTGCCACACGCACGTACCTACCCTACACTGGACATTGAGCACTACACCGATAATCCCTTCGAGCAGACCGAAGCAACGCTCCTCGCCCGCGGCAATGGCCGAAGCTACGGGGATGTCTGCTTGCCCTGCAAC
>RFIK01000153.1 GCA_003695605.1 Chlorobiota bacterium | reverse complement strand
GCATTGATTGGGCGCAATGGTGAAGGGGCAGACCGTTGTTGCGTCGAGTGTGCAGCCAGTGGCAGGAATTGTCATCGTGAATGCATTCGTTGGGTTGTTGAGCAACTTGATCGTGCCACTGAGCGGCTCAGGGCCATCGTTGCGGACGAGGCAGAGTGCTTGGATTTGTTTGGAGAGCCCCACACTTGTGATGAGTGTCGGCGGTGTGGTCAGTGTATAGCGGCATGGTGGGAGACCAATCCCTGTGACGGCTACCGTCGCAGGTGAGCCGCAATTTCCAGTGACAGTGAGCGTTGCAGTATGCCGACCTTCGAACGCTGGACTGAAGAGAATCTCGACACTGATGCATTCGCCCGGTTTGAGGACGTAGTTTACCCAATTTGACACGAGTTGAAATTGCGCTGCATTGGGACCGCTGAAGGTCATCGTACTGATGATCACGGGAATTTCACCATCATTGCAGAGTACCCCGCTGAAGACCTGGCCGGTAGCGTTCCCGACGGCGATAGAACCAACATCGAGCGTTGCTAAGCGGAAGCGGACAAGCGGCGACTGTACCCGAAACGTTGTGTCGCTGACATCTTCAGAGCCGGGAATATAGCCGAATTTCCGGACATACGCATCGGTGCCCCCGCGGCTGGTGAGTGTGATGGAGCCGCTCCGGAGTTGGGTCGAAAATCCACCGGTTTCGTACCGATTGCTGTTGTTATCGCGCACGCTGGCTTTCGTGTAGGGAGCGGCCAGATATGTACGCTGCAGACTTGTCACTGCCAATGATGTGTTGAAGACTGCTGTGAAGCGATCGAATTGATTTTGATTGACGCTGTTGATGAATACGGTCGGTGTTGTCGAGAATTGCAAGCGCCCCCGAAAACGTCCGTGGAGGTAAATTGAGCCACTAGAGTAAGCGATTGAGTCAACGTACACTTCACACGACGTCGTTTGTGAACCACCACCAAGAGCGACTTGCACAGCATTCCCTGTAGGATTGTAGAGTGCGACGAACGCGTTCGTTACATCGAGCGTGCTGAGTTTGCTCACCGTTACCGCACCAAATTGTGCGGTACTGCTTCGGATAGTCCCTGCAACGTAGATATTGTCATTACCGTCCAGTGCCAGGCAACAGCCGTTATCGGTACGGTTGCCGCCACCCGAGCGAGCCCAGAGAAGATTCCCGTCGGTATCAAAGCGCGCGACGAACATATCGCTTTCGCCAGCACTGGTCAGGGTTGTGCCGTTGATGCTTGCAGAATTGGTAAACGTTCCTGCGACGTGGACGTACATCTGCCGGGAATCGAGCGCGATTGAGCGGCATGTGTCGAAGGAAGCACCGCCGATTTGTTGTGCCCATTGGTACGCTGAATCAGGTGGTACGACAACGCGTATACGGTAGCGTTGCCCAGGTTGTGGTGGCTTCCAGCGGTAGGAGAAACCAACGACGTTCTGCACGATCGGTTGCCACGTTGGTGAGGGCTGGTCTCCAGTGAGAGTGTAGAAAATGCTGACGCCTTGCGTCGGTTCAACGCCTGCCCAGCGGATAGTGATGGAATCACATGTCGAGAAGAGTTCACCACCGTTGGGCGAAAGGACGATTGCTCGGGAGACGCCGCCAATAAGTGTAATTGCTGTCGGGCAAGGATTTCCTTCGAACGTGAGAGTTGCTTGCCGGAACTGTTTAGACCCCTGTTGTGTGAATTGAATGGTAGGCTCCCACGTTTCATTCGGCTGCAGGGTGAAGGGGAGGGTTTTCCCCGCCATATCCACAATCGTGAAATATCCTGCCGGCACGATTGGGAGGGCAGTGATTGTCATTGGGGCGTTGATCGCTCTGATGGTAAGTTTCAGCGTTGTCGAATTTCCAGGGTTTGGATTCCCCAGGTAGGCAACTTGTGGTTGAACATCCAATCGCGTCAACGATTGCGGTGGTGCTACGTACTGGAGGGTTGTGTTCATTGGTGGGGTTGTACGGTAGAAGGTCACCGCAACATTCCGGATACGTTCCTGTTCAGAACAGCTCCACGGCGCGATCCATTCAAGGTAACACTTGTAGCGGATGACCGCCTCCAATGCAATCAGACGGTAAATTTCTTTGAGCCGATCTTTCGAAAAGACAGCGAACGTTTTGCCACCGGTTGCACGCGCGATGCGATCTAAGTCGCTATTCATGTTCAAGCCGACAGTGATCGCGTAAAAGGTAATCCCTTCCCGGCGACAGCGCGCGATAATGGTATCCGTGCTTGGTTGGGTATCGGGTTGGCCATCGGTCAAGAACACTATGATCCGCCGGATCTCACGTGGCTTTTGGGAGAGTAGCTTGATCGCTCCAATCAAGGAATCGAGGAGTGGTGGGTCGTACTTGGTCGATCCTTGAGGGCGAATGCGCTCCATGGCATCAATGATCGGTTGTGCAGATGTGCGGAAATCACTCTCCAAGTACGCTTCGCCTGCAAACGACACCAACGCAACTGAGGAGGGAGGATTGAACGGAAATTGTGTGACAAATGCCCTCACCCCTTCCTTGACCCAATCCCAGCGAGTTTCATTGGTCGTTCGGTCAACGATTTCGAGCATTGATGTGCTTTTGTCCACAATCAGAACGATGTTCGCAGTCGGATCATCCTTCGATTCTTCGCACGTGACTTGGAGCGACGCTTGCATGGAACGCCCGTTTTCCCGGACTGAGAAGTCACTTGGTTGGAGATTTTGGTACTGATTCCCCCACTGATCAATCGCGATGAATTGCGAGCGGACGCGAGGGAACGCCGAGACATCGGCATCAATCAACGTAAACGTCTGTGCACTCAGAGTCAACGTGAGAAGCGGAATCGTTACTGCAAGTCCACGAAAGAGATGCATCATCGTTTCTCCGGATGTGGTAGTATTGACAGGCTGTATTCAATTCATGAACGAAAACACGTGCGTAGCAATTGCACATAAATAACACAAAATCGCATCAGTTTGTATCATGGTGGAAGTGCAACGGGCGCCTCAAGGATCTGGAGCGTGCGGCCATCCGCATCGAGCCGCGCGCGGATGCCTATTGGTAACGTGATTTTGCTTTCGATATGCCCGATGGGGAAGTTCGCCAACAATGGGATGGAGCGTCGTGCGCAGTGTTCGGCGGCAATCTCCGCAACTGCTGTGCCTGTTGACCCACCAGTGGATTCTGCTGCACGAGGGGATTGCTTACTAAATGCACCAAGCACCATGCCTCGGATGCTGTCGAACTTACCTGCCAACGCGAGCTGAGTCAGCATACGATCGATCTTGTATGGCTCCTCACCGACGTCTTCGAAAAAGAGGATGCACTCACGCGTGTCTGGTTCGAACGGGGTTCCCAGCAATGAACAAAATACACTCAAGTTCCCACCGAGGAGTATCCCCTCAGCTACGCCCGAGACAACCGGGAGGAATGATTCATCGCTGTACGTTAGTTGCATCTCCGTGGGACTACTCCGCTCCGACGCAAAGCGGAAGAGCGTTGCCAAAAACGAACCGGCCGTGGTCGTATCGAATTGGCTCGATGCCATTGGTCCGTGGAATGTGATCAGTCCTGTTCGCTGGTAAAGGGTCACCAGGAGTGCGGTGATGTCGCTGTAGCCAATTACAGGTTTATTGCACTGCTCCAGGACAGCGTAGTCGAGTGCCGATAGGATGCGGAGCACACCATAGCCACCGCGCGCCGCAATGACTGCATCAATGTCCGGACGTACCAGGAATTCCATCAGCTCTGCAGCTCGATCGCGATCGGGCGCTGCAAGGTACCCACTGCCACTGTTGAGGAATCGCCCGAGAACAACGCGAAGACCCAGCGACTCAAAGAAATCAATGCCTCGCTTGAGCTGCCGGAGTTCCACAGCTCCTGCCGGCGCAACGATGCCGATCGTCGCACCTTGCATGAGAGCGCGCGGTGGCCGCGTCTCGACCTTAATGCGGAGTGGTGACCGCACTACGCTCACTGCAGTGATCAACCGAAGGATGTCCCGTCGTGTGGGCATAGAAGGCGACTCAATCAAAGTGGTACTGCGAATTTACCTGCTCGCGTGAGCCCTGTATTTTTGCAACCGTTCGCGACGGAAGGATGCAGGAGTGGCTGAACTGGCACGCCTGGAAAGCGTGTGTACCCGAAAGGGTACCGAGGGTTCGAATCCCTCTCCTTCCGCATCACCTACCGTTGTATTGCATGCCGGAAGACCGTCCCGATCGCACTGCTTCGGATCGAGAAGATTTGGAAGCAGTCCGTGCTGTCTTGGCGGGGAATCCCAATGCGTTTGCGACCATTGATCGCAAGTATCGCCGTCGCCTCTACGGTGTAATCCGCTCAATCATTCGAAGCGATGAGGACGCAAAAGATCTCGTCCAAGATACCCTGCTCAAGGCCTTCCGCGCGCTCGATTCGTTCAAGCCTGAGTATCCCTTCGAAAAATGGCTTTTCAAAATTGCCTCCAACACGTGCATAGACTTTCTTCGCCGTACTCGCTTTGCGCCAGAACGACTCGATCTCGATGACAGCGAGGGCGATGCACCGCCACGGCAGTATGCCGATCCCAACAGCCCGATTCCCGACGAAGAACTCATGCGCAGCGAGCGTCAAGCAATACTCCGCGCTGCAATCGAATCGCTGCCGGAAAAGTATCGCATCGTCATTGAACTTCGGCACGACCGTGGCATGGAATATGCTGAAATCGCCGAGCATTTGGGATTACCGTTCGGGACGGTGAAAGCGCACCTGTTTCGTGCACGGCAACTGCTCCTGAAGAAGCTTCAACCACATCGCGACCTTTTCGAACTATGACGAAGACGTGTGTTTGGGCCGTCGCAGCGATCGCTCTGGTACTGGTGAGCGGCTGCTCTCAGCAACAGAGCAAGCCTGTACTCCGAGTGTGGCACTTCTGGAGCGCACCACAGCATCAAGCAGTGCTTGATTCGCTCATCGAGCACTTTGAACGCGAGCACGACTGCCGCGTCGAACTGACTCCGCTCAGTTGGAGTGACGGCAAGACGAAACTGATGGCCGCATTCAATGCATCTGCACCGCCCGATGTGCTCGAGCTTGGTTCTGATTGGGTGGCGCAGTTTTCGAGTAGCGGCGTCCTTGCTGAGTTGGCAGAAAGCGACGTTGAGCCTTCTCTGTGGCTTCCATGGGCACTTTCACCATGCCGCTGGAACGGACGCTACTACGCTGTGCCATGGGTCGTTGACACGCGCGTGCTCTTCATCAACACATCACTCCTTG
>RFIK01000017.1 GCA_003695605.1 Chlorobiota bacterium | reverse complement strand
GCCTTGGACGATCCGGCCGTCAATAGGTGCGCTGACGCAATAGACACCAGATCCCGGCAGAAGTTTGTGAGGATCGAGTAGCTCGATGTTGGCTGTTGGGTAACCCAGTCGTCGTCCGCGTCCGTCGCCCTGGACGACGATGCCTTCGACACTATAGGTGTAGCCGAGCATGGCATTGGCTGTTGCCAAATCGCCACGCTGGAGTGCTCCGCGAATTTTCGTGCTGCTGATCGGCTCACCGCTGTCGAGGTACACCGGGGGGACAGACTCGACGCTAAATCCGAGTTCTGCGCCAAGTTTCTCGAGCAGTGCTTGGTTGCCCTGGCGATCCTTCCCGAACGAATGGTCATAGCCGATGACAATGTGCATCAGCCCGATCTTCTCAACGAGTACCGAGCGGACGAATTCTTCTGCCGGTGTTTGGGAAAACTCGAACGTGAAGGGGATGACAACGAGTACATCCACGCCAAGGAGCTGCAAAAGTGCATACTTTTCAGCAAGTGTCGTTAGCAGCCCGATCGGCTGCTGTGTCGAGCGCTGCAAGACCAAGCGTGGGTGAGGCTCGAATGTCACTACGACAGTCCGCGCATGGCGTGAACGAGCAACAGCGTGCATCCTGTCGATGATAGCGCGATGCCCACGATGGACACCGTCGAATGTTCCGACCGTCACAATAGAGCGCTGATCGTACGGTACCTCAGCGATGGAGCGGTACATCTGCATGGTTTCCTTCGCTGAGTACTGTTGCAAGTTCTCCAATTGTCAACGCATCTTCGACGCTGTAGTCGCCGATTGCTGTGCGCCGCAGTGCCGTCACGTATCCACCAACGCCGAGGATGTTGCCTACATCGCGCGCCAAGGCACGAATGTACGTACCCTTAGAACAGCGGACCGTCAGCCGAACCAGCGGGAGAGCAACCTCGACATCCTCAATTGCATGCACTGTCACCGTGCGTGGTGGAAGCGATACCGCACGACCTTGGCGCGCGAATTCGTAGGAGCGCCTGCCGCCAACATGGACAGCTGAGTAGGTCGGCGGTATCTGTTCGAACGTACCGATGAAGTGATCGAGTGCAGTAACGATCATTTGTGGTTGAATGTGCTCAATCGGTGTTGTCTCGTATTCGGGTGTTTCGGCGTCTTCGCTTTTGGTGCGTGCACCGAGCTTGATCTCGACGCAGTACTCTTTGTCGAGTTCTTGGAAAACGCCTACTTGCTTTGTTGCACGTCCGACGCAGACGATGAGTAAGCCGGTCGCGATGGGATCAAGTGTTCCCGCATGACCAATTTTTTTGATGCCGAGCAGCCTGCGTACCTTGGCAACGACGTCGAAGGAAGTCCACCGTTGCTGCTTATCCACAAGGATAGCCCCCCCTTCAAGTGGTATACGTTCGCGCCACGACCGCACATCAGTTTTTCTGGAAAGAATAGGTATCATTCGCTGCTACTTGAGCTACCTTCGGAAGAATGACCAGCCTCACGTTGCTTGAGCAATTGCTCGATGCGTTCCATTGAATCGAGCGTCGAATCGAGGTAGAACCGTACCGTTGGGATCACCTTCAGACGTAGCGGAGCAAGGAGTGAGCGAAAGTGCTGCGCCTGCTCATTGAGGAGCGTAATGATGCGCTCTCCGCCGAGACTGTTGCCGAACACACTGACGTAGAGTTTCGCGACTGTCAAATCTGGTGATACCTTGACATCGGTGAGTGTAATCATTCCTCCACCATGGAGTGCTGCAACGTCGCTGATTGGCTGACTCAACATCCGCTGGATTTCGCGAGCAATTCTCTCAGGGCGGAACGATGACATCTTACTGTCCGAGCTTCCGTTGCACTTCGGTGATGCGATATGCCTCGATGATGTCGCCTTCGGTGTAGTCGTTGAAGCCGCTAACGGTTAAGCCACACTCGAAGCCTTGGCGGACTTCCCGAACGTCATCTTTGAGATGCTTGAGCGATTGGATCGTGCCTTTGTAGATCTCAAATCCATCGCGAATGACCCGCACTTTGTCGTTTCGGCTAATGGTCCCGGAGAGGACGTAGCATCCGGCGACAGTGCCGACTTTACTGATACGGAAGATTTGGCGAACTTCAGCACGTCCGTGCACTTCTTCCTTGATTTCGGGCGAGAGCATCCCCTCGAGCGCTAAGTGAATTTCGTTGAGCGCATCATAGATGATCGAGTAGAGGCGTACATCGACATTCTCGCGTTCGGCGATCCTACGGACTGATGCTGGCAGTTGCACTTGGAAACCAACGACTATTGCGTCGGAGGCCGCGGCGAGCATCACATCGCTTTCGGTTATGGTGCCGACGGCGCGGTGGATTATCAAGATGGCAACCTCGTCAGTGCTGAGTTTCTGGAGAGCATCAGTAAGTGCTTCGAGCGAGCCGCTGACGTCTGCTTTGAGGACGATGCGGAGTTCTTTGAGCTCGCCGTGTTGCATGCGGCGGGAAAGCTCGTCGAGCGAAATGCGCTTCGTTTGGCGGAGTTGCTGCTCGCGGCGGAGAATCTGTCGTTGTTGGGCTAGTTGGCGAAGCTTGTCTTCATCAGTGGAGACAACGAGTTTATCACCCGCTTCGGGCAGACCTTCAAAGCCAGTAACTTGCACTGGCGTCGAAGGTGGCGCTTCCTCGACACGGTTGCCACGTTCATCGTACATTGCTCGAACACGGCCGAAGTACTGTCCGCAGATAAAGGCATCGCCTTGACGGAGCGTTCCGTTCTGGATGAGGACAGTGGCAACATTCCCACGCCCTTTATCTACGTGTGCTTCGATAACTGTTCCGATCGCTGGGCGATTGGGATTGGCTTTCAAATCGAGCAGCTCAGCTTCGAGCAGAATTTTTTCGAGCAGAACGTCAACGTTGATGCCTTTCTTGGCGGAGATTTCAGCGCATTGGTACTTGCCGCCCCATTCCTCGACGAGGACACCATGGTCGGCAAGCTGCTGTTTGATGCGGTCGGGATTTGCCGTGTCTTTGTCAATCTTGTTGATAGCGACGACGATCGGAACTCCGGCAGCTTGTGCGTGGCTGATTGCCTCGACCGTTTGCGGCATGACGCTATCGTCAGCAGCAACGACGAGGACGACAACGTCTGTGACTTGTGCACCACGAGCTCGCATTGCGGTGAAGGCTTCGTGGCCTGGTGTATCGAGGAAGGTGATGGATTTGCCGTTCGGCAGGACGACTTTGTAAGCACCGATATGCTGTGTGATACCGCCTGCTTCACCAGCAACGATGTTAGAGCTACGGATATAGTCGAGAAGCGAGGTCTTCCCGTGATCAACATGCCCCATGATGGTAACGATCGGTGGCCGGGGCACAAGCGACCCTGGGGGATCGGGAAGTGTTTCTTCGTCGAGCGAGACTTCCTTGTCGGTCAAAAATTCTACTTCGACGCCATAGTCGCTGGCGATGAGCTGGATGGTATCGCGATCGAGTCGTTGATTGATGCTCACCATCAATCCCAAGCCGAGGCACTTGGCGATGATTTCTGCGGGAGAGACGCCGAGGAAGTTCGCCAGTTCAGCAGTGGTGATAAACTCTGTGATGCGGAGAATACCTCGCTCTTGCTGGAGCTCTTCGGCGCGTCGTTGCTGCCGTTCTTCGCGTTGCTGTTTGCGCTGCTTTTTGATCTTGCTTTTGATTCGTGCTTCTTCCTCGATGCCCGCGAGCGTTTCACGGATAGCGCGCTCGACTTCTTCTTCGGTAATGATTTCACGGAGAGGTTTGCGTTTCTTCTTGGCTTTGTCTTCCGTCAGCAGGTCATCTTTCGTAGGAGGCTTCTTGCTCTTGCTTTTGAGTACACTTGATGGG
>RFIK01000016.1 GCA_003695605.1 Chlorobiota bacterium | reverse complement strand
CGCCACGCAAACAACGTACTCCATGCGCCTCCCATTCGGCGCTAATCCTGGCAGTGGCGTCGTGAGCGTGATTCCGGTGCTGCCGTCGAATGGATCGCCGAGCCAGCGCCTACCACTGGGTGAACCGTACGGATTGATTCGATCGGTCTCGAGTAGGATGCGCTGAGTAAAAAATTGCGGTGTGCTGGTCGCAACTTGCTGGGGCGGATCGACTGCTTCTGCACGGCGTCCATTGCTTCCACCCCAGGTGAGCAAGTAACTCGTTTTCGTCGTGTATGGGTTGAGGTACCGCCGCCAACGTCGCAGCGTGGAATCGAACGAAAACCCGCGCGGACCTTGAGCGTAGAACACGATTGAACGAAGCGATCCATCTGCATTCGTCTCGACAATTATCGGTTGCTCCTTTGGCTCGTTCTGCTCTCCATCGGATGCCGTCTCCGACAGTGGAAGTCCACCGTAGCCGTACAGCTTGATTGTTGGCACAAGATTCGGTGGGATGCTCACCCCAAGTCGCGTCAGCTGTGCCGCATCGATTGCATAAATGCCTTCTTCACCAACGCTGACCTTGACATACTGCGCCGCCTCATCAAGGACTACTGGAGCTGTACGCCGTTGGGTTTTCGCTGCCTTCGTTGCAGTGCCCCACTGGTGGAGTTGCTCTGCGTTGATGATCGGCATTGCTTTATCGGGCAGCGATCGCATCGTTGGGACGGTAGTAAACTGCACACGCAATGTGCAGCGCTCAATTATCCGGGTGCGATTACCACGCGCATCATAGTCAGCAACAGGAATAAGGAGATGCCCCACCGGAACCCCACGCGCGATCCCTGCATAGCGGAGTTCAACATCCAGCAACCGGTGCTCGCGATAGAGCTGGTCATTGATCACAAATCGCAACGCGCCGCTATCATTCGAGCGATCTCCATGCGGATACGGAGCCAGCGGAAGATCTACCCACCGTTCACGAACATTGGTTACCTCAACGGTCCAGGCCGGTGACTGTGCATCGTTGCCTATCGCCGGTGGCAGCGGTACCGCCACGGCAGCCGATGCGATTTGTACCATCGGCGCACCGATGGGGCTGGGGCGTGTATCAATGCTTTCATTCCCCCGAACCCATACAGCCATGCGCCCATCGCTTGTGAGGATGGTATCGAGCGTGGTTGAAGGTAGAGCAAATGCCACAACCAGCTCATGTGCTGTGGACGAGAGCACACGAAAGAGCGGCTCCTGGTGATTGCGGTGGAAACTATGTGCAGATGCCGCAGCAACACTCAGCGCAACAATGGCGTGCGTTAGCGCCCAAACACTACGCACGTTCAATTCACGGTGCATTTACACAAATTGACAAATCAAAACAATGAAGAGCAAATCTCGCTGCGGCAATCCTGCAGAGGTTAGACCTTACGTGTCGGCCATCCGTCGCAAACATACTACACAACGATCAAATTTGCAAGGAGGATGGCAAAAATCCGTGTTTTTACCGATCGTTCCGCACTATGGACTGTGCGATTTCGTTTTTGCATCACGCTACAGAACGAATCAGGATGGCTTTTCATGCATCTAAACGACCGTGTTATGCAAGAGCTTGAGACCGGCCGCAGTGCGGTCCAATCTGGCAACACCGGCCGTGCGCGTGTCTGCGCGCGACGTGCTATCTGGTTTGCACTTTCGGATGTTGTACCGCAAACAATCAATGCAATGCAAACTCTCCGCCACCTTGCGGAAATTCTACCATCTCCGCTCGCTGAACGCGCTGAACGTCTCTGCCATGGCGAGCGACATCGGCTGGAAGGCGGCTCAGTCAGTGAGGACCCACTTGGTGATGCAGAAATGATTATCGCGTACTGCCGAGAGCATACGGAACTTCGCCAAACACTGATCACCCGAATTTCATCGGCCGTCATGCGGCTCCTCGTTTACATCGCATTCGCTGTGAGCATGACGAGCACCACGCTGAGCAAGGAAAATCCAGCTACCTGGGCTTTGACTTCCCTTCCGAAGGAAGCACGCGTCGGCGATACAATCTTGCTCGTCGTCCAAGCGACAATCGAGAAGGGATGGCACATCTACGGCATTCGGGAATACCTGACACCCGATGGCATCGGCCCTCAGCGAACAGAGTTCACAGTAGCCACTACTGCCCACCGCATCCTCTCGAGCAAAATTCGCATCGCACCACCACCGCAGACCGAGTATGATTCCGCGTTTGAGATCACTGTCGAAAAAATCAAAGGGACTGTTCGGTTTACTCTACCTCTTGTCATCGGCCCGGTGTCAGCAGGTATCCACCGCGATACCCTCCGCATTTACCATCAGCTCTGCACCAACCAGAACTGCTTGCCTCCCGACGAAGTCACCCTCCCATTCGAGCTACACATTCATCCGTCGCTACACTCGCAGAAGGATTCTGCACGGAGCGAGGTTACACACCAGCTAACCGAGCGAACTCCCTCACCACCACCAACGAACCCTACGCTAACATCAACCGTCTCCGTGGACGTACCGAGAGCCGGTGAAGACTCTACTTCAAGCTCGTCATGGTTGGGATTGATCGGTCTTGCAATTGTGCTCGGTATTGGATCATGGCTGATGCCGTGCGTGTACCCCATGATCCCGATTACTGTGTCGTTTTTCTCGAAGCGCGCTGAAAAAGAACACACACGCCCCGTCCTTGATTCGGCGATCTATTCGCTCGGTATCATGAGCACGTTCATAGTCTTCGGGGCAGTCGCAGCGTTTTTCTTCGGTGCTACTGCCGGGCGCGACATTGCAACCAATCCATGGCTGAACTTTTTCCTTGCACTCTTGTTCCTGGTGATTGCGGGCAACCTATTCGGGATGTATGAGCTGCGATTGCCCTCACGACTCATCAACGCACTCAACCGTGAGTCGGTGCGCACTCGAGGCTACCGCTCCTCATTCTTGATGGGCATGGTCTTTTCGCTAACGTCATTCACCTGCACCGTTCCGTTTGTGGACATCATCGGGAAAATGGCAGCCGGTGGTGAATGGTTTCGTCCGCTGACTGCAATGACTCTCTACGCCGCCGTTTTTGCACTTCCCTTTTTTGGATTAGCGCTATTCCCCACGGCGATTACGCGTCTTCCACGCTCAGGAATTTGGATGAACCACCTGAAGGTCTCATTCGCATTCATCGAGATCGCGTTTGCGGTCAGCTACCTTGCGCGCGTTGACAGCATCCTCGGCTGGCAAATCCTCTCGCGCGAACTGGTGCTTGCAACGTGGGCAAGTTGCACACTCCTTGTTGCTCTCTACATCCTGGGCCTTTTCCGCACCAAGCTCGATACCCCACTCGAATACGTCGGAGGCATTCGGGCAAGCATCGCTACAGCTTTCATTGCTCTCACGTTGTACCTGGTGCAAGGAATGTTCGGCGGCTCCGTCGGTCCGCTCGAAGCCTTTGTGTACGTTGAATCTGCTCGCCCTGTCGCTACCGCATCCGATGAGACGCTGCGCTCACCAACAGCTGCTGCGATTGCGCCCGGCCAGTGGACCGAAGATCTCGATGCAGCACTTGCGCATGCACGTACACAGGGAGTGCCGGTGTTTGTGGATTTTACCGGCGTAAGCTGCACCAACTGCCGCTGGATGGAAAAAAACATGTTCACGCAACCACCGGTCCGCTCGTTAATGGAGCGCATGATTCTGGTGCGAGCATTTACCGATCGGCGGAATAATCCGCGCGACCAACACTACAAGCGCTACCAACAGGAACGCTTCGGATCAACGCTGCTCCCGTTCTACGTGCTGCTGTCGCCGAATGGCTCGGTTATCGCGACCGCAACGTACACATCCGATCGTGACGAGTTCCTTGCGTTCCTGCAGAAAGCAACCTCGGCGCAGATGACCAGCAACGCACAGTTGCCTTAGAAGCCAACAGGAGGTGGTGGCTCCTCGAAGCTGAGTGCGAGATTCTCAAACCGTGCGTAATCCTTCAAATAAGCTGTTCGCACTGTGCCGATTGGACCATTCCTCTGCTTTGCGATGATCAGCTCAGCAGTGTTTTCCGTCGGGGAGCCGTCGTCGTAAGTCGCGATGTCATACACCTCGGGACGTGTGACGAACATGACCACGTCTGCATCCTGCTCGATTGCGCCTGACTCACGCAAATCAGAGAGCATCGGTCGTTTATCGGCGCGAGATTCAACGCTTCGGTTAAGCTGTGCGAGCGCAACAATGGGAATGTCGAGTTCCTTGGCGATTTGCTTGAGCGTCCGCGAAATGATCGAAATTTCCCGCTCGCGGCTTTCTGCCTTCGGTGCGTGGATGAGCTGGAGGTAGTCAACAAAGATTGCCTGCACGTCGTGCTCTGATCTCAGTCGTCGTGCCTTGGCACGCAGCTCCATTAAATCAAGCGCTGGGGAGTCATCAATGAAGATCGGGGCCTCGGCAATGCGCCCAATCGTTTTGACAATTTTCTGCATCTCTTCGTGACTGAGTCGCCCCGTGCGGATAGAGTGCGCATTGACACGCGCTTCCGCACTGAGCAAGCGCATAACAATTTGCACGCCCGCCATCTCAATCGAGAAAAATCCCACGGGCAGTTTGAACTCAACGGCAATGTTACGCGCGATACTGAGAGCAAGCGCAGTTTTCCCCATTGAAGGTCGCGCCGCGATGATGATGAGGTCGGATTTCTGCAATCCTCCAAGGAGTTCGTCGAGCTTGACAAAACCTGTCGGCACACCAGAAATACCATGCTCGACACCACGTTCTTGCAGCCGTGTGATCAGCTCCAACGTCGCACGCGCCAGCCGGTTGATGCTCGTATATGATTTGCCCAGCCGCTGCTCGGCAAGAGAGAAGATTTCATTTTCCGCTCGGTCAATCAATTCAAGCGCATCGGTCGAATCGTCGAAGGATTGCTCGACAATCCGAGCAGCGGTTTGGAGTAGTTGGCGCTTGAGGTATCGTTCCAGAACGATGCGTGCATGATGTTCAACTGCAGCGCTCGAGACGACGTTCGTCGAAATCGTGACAAGTGTTGTTGCCCCCCCGATGTAGTCCAATTGTCCGCGACGGCGAAGCTCGTCTGTGACAGTAACTACATCAACGGGAACACCCCGTTCGAAGAGCGCTACGATTGCCTCGTATATCTTCCGGTGTTGGTCATGGTAGAATGCCGATGGTTCGAGGATTTCGATGCACCGTGCAATGGCTGCTCGATCGAGGAAGAGCGCACCGAGCAGGGCAACCTCAGCCTCCGTCGCATGCGGCGGCGTTTTGCCACTCAGCAATGGACTCTCCGACGAAACGGCGCGCTGTCGTTGTATCCCAAGTACTTTCTCGATCGGATAGCCATACTCTTCCTGTGCAAACATCTCCGAGTTACCGTGTGTGACCGATTGCAAAATACCGCAGAGATACTTGACAGAAGCATCCTATATTTGCACGCAGTCGAACTTACCTCGAAATACCGTGAAATGATCTTTTCGCGTGCGTCTGAGTATGCAATTCAAGCGATGCTGTACTTGGCCAAACGCTGGCTGGATGAACGCAAAGAGAAATCGCCAGCGAACAACCGCGTCCGCCATAAGTACATTCAGACGAAAGAGATCGCAGACGCGCACGGCATGCCCTACTACTTTCTGGCAAAGCTTGTCCAGGATCTGTCACGAGCTGGACTTGTCAGCTCGACAAAAGGACCAGGCGGCGGCATCCGTTTAGCACGCGACCCAAGCAAAATCACCGTCCTCGACGTTGCGCGATCGGTAGATAACTTGCAGTACGTTACCGATTGCGTCATCGGGTACGAAAAATGCAGCCCTGATCATCCCTGCCCGCTACACCACGACTGGGAGAAAATTCGAGCGCGCATCTTCGAGGTCATCCGCGATAAAACACTCGCCGACCTGGTAAAAGATGCAACGTTCCAGGATGGCAGACTGATGGCACCCCGCACCAGCCAAGCAGAGGCGAGCTAAGCTCCCTCCCCACCAGGCACACTGATACGCGTGATGTTCTCTCGCCGGCGTCCACGTTTGGGGCGATAGTCAAGCTGCGCTAGACGGTTTGCAATATCCAATCCGTGTCCACTGGGCGCACGAAGTAGTTCGGCGCGCGGTACCCGCACTGGATTGAACGGCGGCGCCGTATCGCGAATGATCACTGAGCAGGTACGCCCATCAAAGGTGATGGCAAGGTGAATAGTCTCGCCCTCCCGCTGACGATACCCATGGCGGATGATGTTCGAGCAGATCTCATCACATGCAAGCACCAGTGCCCAGCAGCTCCGTTGCGGAACACGCAACGCATGGCATTGCTTCTCGACAAACCGCCGTATGTCGGAGAGCGCATCAAGTCGTGCGGGGAACTCTTCTTCCACTGTTGTATGTGTTCTGCTCATCGCTACCTTGGATGGTGCATGAACGCAGCACGGGCTTGGTCGAGATGCTCGGTGATTTCGAAAATGTGCTGGAAGCCGAGCATATCCATAATCGTTGCAATCCGCTCGTTGAGTGAGCATATTTTCAGATCACCGCCTGCAGAACGCAGGGGCTCAAGATGCGCCATGAACACGCCGAGCCCTGCACTGGAGACGTACTCCAGCTCGGCACAATCAATGATGATACGCACAATACCGTGCTCGATAAGTTTGCCAAGCATCTCATCCAACTGCGGTGCGGTGTATGCATCCAGGTAGCCATGGAGATGGACTGCCACAATACCATTGTCGAGATGCGTAGAGCGTGCACTAAATCCCTGTGCCATCGGTTGTCTCGGAAGGAGTGGAACATCGGAGTACGACTATCGTCATGTCATCGTGGAGGATAACATCGCCTACGTACTGGCGGAGCACAGAATGAAGATACGCTGCCGCAGCCCGAGCACTCGGCAACATTGTAGCACGTGCGACGTGCTCAGCGAACCCGCTTATCCCAAGCTCGCCTCGGCTGTTGAGCCCCGCTTCGATGACACCATCGGTATAGAGCACCACCATCGAAGAACTGCTATCGAGCGATAGCTCATCGGTAATTGCAGCGAAGCGCTCGGTACTCACAAGTCCAATTGCTACTCCAGGCGAAGACTGAATTTCGATACGACCGCCTTTACTCGCAACAAGTGGTGGTGGATGCCCCGCCCGAACAACATGGAGCGTGCCATCTGATGCAATACCTACTGCGATGAGCGAGATATAGACCCGTGGTTCGAGGACGCCATCAAACGCACGGTGAATACGCAGAACAAATTCACGCACATCAGCGCAGAGCGGCGCAAGAGCAATGCAGACACCTTTGAGCTTTGCCATGTAGAACGCAGCACTGATGCCTTTCCCACTAACGTCCGCCACAAGAACGCATGCCGTTCCTCCCGCCAACCAAAAGAAGTCGTAGTAGTCACCGCCGACTTCATAGGCAGGTTCTGACCACCCAACAACTTCCCATCCGTTGAGCGTGGGAATGTTCACCGGAAGCAGCTTCTGCTGAATTTCGCGTCCCATCATCAACTCACGTTGAAGGCGTTCGCGCTCGATTGCTTGCTGCATGAGCCGCTGATTGGCGAGTGCAACCGATACCGCTGGCGCAAAAGCCTCAAGAAGCTCTGCATCGCCACGTTCGAACGCAAAGGGTCGCCCGCTAGCCAGAACTATCGCACCATAAGAGACCTCGCTATCTCTCAGTGGGACGACCAGGAGCGACTGCGCATAGGATTCAGCCGAGCGTGCAATGCGGAAAAACCGCTCATCTTCGCGAAGCCAGGGAATCACGATTGCATCATCTGCAAGAGCATCGCCGAGCACATCCGGAATTTGGAGTGCTTCAGCGCGTTCTCGATCGGTCCCTGCGATTGCTGCGATACTCCACGTGCTACTTTCGCTGCGCAGCAGCAGCCACGCACTCGTCGCTTCGCTCAACCCAAGTGCAAGTGTGACCACGGTCTGGTAGAGTTGCTCGGACTGATCGTGCTGCGCAGCGACACGGTTGAGAAACGTAATCGCATCGAACTCAAACGCCTTTCGCTCTGCAGTATTCTCGCCGCCGATGACCGTCACAAGTACTACACCAGCGAACGCCGCTGCCATCATCATGAGTGAACCGGCAAGGGTCGAACTTTCTGCCATCCACTGCGCAAGTGCCTGTACTTGCTGCGATTGTGCGTCGAAGAGCTTGGCCGCAGCAATCGTCGCACTACCAGCAAGTGCTGCTGCCCACCCTGCAAGGCTCCATCGCTCGGTGCGGGACATAAGCCGCAACCAACGTCGCCGCCGAGCCAGCAACAACGTTAGAACCACCAGCAGAACACTGCTGAACACTTTGGCTGCTTGCAGTGATTCGCTGCCGGTGATGCGCTCAACCCACGCGAGCGTGAGCAGTACTGCAAGGACAAAACCCACAATGCGCAGAAGGATCGGTGTCCGCGCAGTTCGATAGCTGAAAAACACGTTGAGCATTCCGTGCACGATCCATCCCAGTAGTCCAAGGATCGCCCCACCCTCGATCGTGAGCAATACACCATGCCAGAAGCCTGCACCAGGTGCCAATGGCAGTACGAGGAGCATAGCGATCGTCCCCACCGTGCACCACCGAAGCCATGCGCGGAAGCGGTGTAAATCAGGAGCTTGACGTTCTTGACTTGTGCGGACGATGAACCACGCATAGACCACAACTGCAGCACCAGCCGCGATAGCGTCAACGAGCCCAACCACCTGGTACATCCACTCCGGCATCCAGCGCTCGAATCCTTCGAGCACTCCCCGAATCGTTGCATGCACACTTCCGATGGCTGCTCCCAGCAAGATGAGCGATGGTGTCGTCAGCCGTACTGGTTCCATGCGATGATTGCCAGTGAAATAGTGGCGCGCCACTGGTAAAAATTCGCGTCATCGTTGCGCGCGCTACGCAAAGATCGCGCATTTTGTTACACAAAAAATGCCCGAAGCTCAGTGCTCCGGGCTCAGTACGCAGAGCCAACAACCGGACTCGAACCGGTGACCTGCTCATTACGAGTGAGCTGCTCTACCAGCTGAGCTATGTTGGCGTGCGGGCGCAAAAATACTGCGGAGTGAGAGATTTGTCAAGCGCTTCCGTAGATACGGCGTACCTTCTCCCACGCGTATTCGACAAAGTCACGCTCGGTGAGTGTGCCCCCCGTAACGCTGGTAACTAACTCGGCTGGCTCCCGCGTCCGCCCCCACTGGTGGATTGAATCCTTCAGCCACTGCCGAATTGGTGCGAACTCGCCTCGCCGGATAAGGTTCGGAGCCTCTGGGATCGCCTCGAGCAATGCGCGGCGGAACATTGCCGCGTAGAGCTTGCCAAGCGTGTAACTGGGGAAGTATCCAAAGCCACCGAACGACCAATGAATGTCCTGCAAACACCCGCGCGCATCGTCCGGCACCTCGATGCCGAGCAGCTCCCGTGTGAGTGTGTTCCACTGCTCGGGCACTTCATCAACTGTCATGCTGCCTTCGAGAAGCTGCGTTTCGATGCGGTAGCGGAGGATGATGTGCATGTTGTAGGTAACCTCGTCGGCTTCGATGCGAATGAGCGACGGTTCGACGAGATTGATCGCTCTGTACATCTGCTTCGGTGTTACCCCCGCAAGCTGCGATGGGAAGTACGCTTGCAGCACTGGCAGCGCCCAGTGCCAGAATTCCTCCGATCGGGCAATGATGTTCTCCCAAAAGAGCGACTGCGATTCATGAATCCCCATCGAAGCACCTTCCCGAGCCAGCGTTCCGTCAAGCTCGGCACGCATGCCCTGTTCATAGAGCCCGTGCCCTGCTTCATGAATCAACCCAAACAGGCATGAGCGCAGGTCGTGCTCGTTGACCCGCGTCGTCAGGCGAACATCGGCTGTTGCAAACGAGGTGCAGAACGGGTGAGCAGAAAGATCAACGCGCCCAGCAGAAAAATCAAAACCCATTGCCTCGATGATCGTGCGTGCCGCCTCCAATTGCTTCTGTGCTGGATAGTGCTGTGTGAGGATGCTGCGATCTGGTGCGACGCCCGAGGTTTTTACCGCATCGAGGATTTCCTGCGTTGCCTGCGACAGTCGCTCGAATAGTGGGCTGAGTGTCTGCACAGTCATACCAGGGTCGTAAAGATCAAGCAGCGCATCGTAGGGGTGCTGGGTATATCCTCGATGCTGCGCTTCTTCCCGGGCAAGCTCGACAAGTGCAGCCAGATCATCGCGAAAGAGCGCAAACGACGATGTCGCACGCGCGTGTTTCCATCGCTCCTGCGCAAGTGTTGTGACACGCGCTTTTCGCCGGACGAAATCTTCTGGCAGTGCGACAGCTTGCCGGACCTGCCGAACAAAGACTCGCACGATGCGCTTTTCGAGCTCACTGAGCTCACCATCGAGCGCAGGGAGCAATTGCGCGAAAAACTCCGCCAGACGTTGTGAACTGTCGCTGGTCAGGATTGAATGGGCCATCGCACTCAGCGTCGCAATCTGTTCAGCACGCGTCGCTACAGCAGCTGGAGGCATGTAGGTTTCTTGGTCCCAACCGAGCAGGGCAATCGCCGCCTGAAGGTCGGAGGTGTTTCGCATCACGCGGAGCACGTCCTGATACGCAGGATTCGGTTCCATCATCAATGGGGAACAAGGTGAAGCAGAAACGTGGGGTCGCTCAGGGACATCACACCTGGAACATTGTCAATAGGCATACTGACAGCTTGCGCGTTGGCAGTTGCACTCTCAACCAACGCGTTGCTCATAGCTGAGCAAGTACTCAAGCCAGGCACTCCCGAGCTTTTCGAGTACACTGTTCATTGCAAGCCGATCGCGGAGGCTGTCGAAATCTACGCGATCGAGCTCTTGGTCTTGGTTGAAGCACGAAAAGACCGGCACAAGCTCGCGCCCTGTCACGGGATCGACATGTTTCTGTAAACACTGCGCGCAGATTTCCTTCATCATGCACTGCATCGGCGAATTGATTGAACCGATCGCGACGTGCGGTCCGAAGGCTGTGCGGAGGGCACCCCATCGCACACGTTTGACGGCATGCATCATCCCATCACTGCCGATTGCAATGATGCGATTGACCGTGGAAAATGGCATCAGTGGCTCGCCGAGTTTCCCTTCGTGATAGGCAACCATGGCTTCAATAATCGTCCCGCGATAGTGCCGATCCTGTGGGCGCTGGGGAACAATTTCTGCGCCACGATCGGTGCACCAGATAACTTGGTCGGTTGCCTCTTGGATGACGTTCATTTTGAAGAGATCCTCGCCGTTGCGATAGCCAGCAAAGTAGAGGACACGGCAGCCATGCGACTTGAGTGCAGAGGCGATCGAAAAGAGCACCGCATTTCCCAACCCACCACCGCAGAGGAGGACGTTTTCGTTTTCAGGTATGTGTGTGGGAGCCCCTGTTGGTCCCATCACGACGATCTTTTCGCCGGGTTGAAGGTGCGCAATCATTCGTGTCGAAGCCCCGACTTCGAGTGCAATCATCGAGAGCAACCCTTCCTCAGGTTCAGTCCACGCGCCAGTCATCGCGAGTGCCTCCATTACCAAGCGGTGCTCACCAATCCGCGGCGCGGTGGCTGCGTAGTTCTGAAGCCGATAGAATTGCCCAGGACGAAACTTTCGCGCTGCTTGCGGGGCTGAGACGACAAGCTCAACGATCGTTGGCGTTAGCCGCTCAACTCGCACAACACGTGCCGTACAATCGCGCTCGAGTGATGTAAAAAATTGTTCGAGTTCGGTTGTGTGATCTTCCTGATCGGCATCGGCTCGCTGGGCGGCAGCAGCGATGTCTTCGGCAAACAGCTGTGCAATAGAGCGGTAACCGCGGCGGGCACTTGCCATCGCACGAACGACACTTCCTGCGTAGGCTGGATGGCTATCACCGAAAAAGCTCACCAGCCGACCGTCGCGATTGTAGGAGGTAAAGAACGCTTCGTCGAGACGTGAAGCTGGCCGAAGGCGAAACGTTTTCATGTGCGCACGGAGGAAAGGAACAAAAAGCGCGCAGCCTCAAAGACGAGACGGCGCGCTCGATAGTGCCGAGGGAGGGATTCGAACCCCCGACACGCGGATTATGATTCCGCTGCTCTAACCTGCTGAGCTACCTCGGCACAAAATCATGGCTCGCTGCTTGTCAAGCGGCGAATTTCATCACGGATGCGCGCAGCACGCTCGTAGTCTTCCTCGCGGATGGCTTTCTCGAGCTCGCGCTGGAGCTGTTCTATGCGTGACGATGGCGCACTGCGCGGCGGTTTTTCCTCCTGGCTTTCTTCCTCGTGCTGGCGAAGGAGGCGGAGAAGATCGTCGTCATCGTCGTCGTCATCCTCATCGAGATCATCATCGTCGAGAATGTCAACTTCCTCCGGGACGACCCCTGCCTCATCGAGCACGGTGTCCATGACGTAAATCGGTGCGTTGAAGCGGAGTGCAATCGCAATTGCATCGCTGGGGCGTGCATCTACCTGCAAATAAAGTCCTTCGATGGTGATCTGCGCGTAGAAGATACTCTCCCGAAGCTCAACGATGCATACTTCGCTGACAGTGCCACCTGCCTGCTCAATGATGTTCTTGAGCAAATCGTGCGTCATCGGACGTGTCGGCTTGATGCCTTCCATTTCTGCAGCAATTGCTTGCGCCTCTGGTGCACCGATGACAATGGGGAGCCTTCGCTCTCCCGAAGTTTCCTTCAAGATGAGCGCGTAGGCTCCATTACTGCCCGTACTGGCGGACAGTCCGATGACTTCGACTTTGACTTTCGTCATAGTGCGTTGACCAGAGGCTCTGCGTTCGAGGACAAAATTACGATGCGCTACTCTGCTTGAGTGCGCGGATGCGTTCGATGAGCTTCGGGATCACTTCGAAGACATCGCCGACGATACCGTAGTCAGCCACCTTGAAAATTGGCGCGTCTTTGTCTTTGTTGATTGCCGCAATCACCTTCGACGAGGACATGCCTGCCAGGTGCTGCACCGCGCCACTAATGCCGCATGCAAGGTAGAGGTTCGGTGATACAGTCTTGCCCGTCTGCCCAACTTGTTCGCTGTGGGGCCGCCAGCCGGCATCAACGACTGCACGGGAGGCGCCCACTGCCCCACCGAGTACTGCTGCAAGTTCTTCGATGAGCACAAAGTGCTCCGGTCCTTTCATGCCGCGCCCACCAGAGACGACGATATCAGCTTCGAGGACGTCGAGCTTGCCTTCGTTGCGCACGATCTCGGTTACCACGACACGGCATTGCTCCTGGCTGAGCGACGGCGTAAACGTGCTGAATTCCGGTGTTGATGGTTGCTCGGCTGGACGCGCCGTAAACATGTTCGGGCGGAGTGAATACACTGCACGCTCAGTGAGCGGACGCACAGTCGCGCGGACCTTCCCTGCGTAGAGCGGGCGCACTGCATCGAGGTGTCCATCGGAAGCTGCTAATTCCACACAATCTGGCACATACGCTGCTTCAAGGTGTACTGCAACCCGTGGCGCGAGCTCTTTGCCCATCGCAGTCGCGCCGAAAAAGAGCGTTGCCACCTGTCGCGATTTGGCCCACTGCGCGATTGCTTCTGCTACAGCTTGGGAGGAGTACCGCTCCAGCAACGCATGCTCGATACTGACAACTTCGTGGACGCCATAGGCTGCGAGCAAGCCATCGACATCGCTGCCAAGCTCGAGCGCTATGACGCGGTCTGCATGGAACCGCGCTGCCGTGATCGCCTCGAGCGCAGCACGCTTGATTGCACCGCCGCGGCGTTCGATGAAAACTGCAATCGTTGACATTGGATGGATCGAATTGTTCGACATCAGATGACCTTAGCCTCTTCGTGGAGGAGGCGAACAAATTCCGTGATGTCGGCGTCACTATCGCCCAAGATTTTGTTTGCGCGTTTGAGTTGGGGCACTTGGTACCGCACCATTGCTGCACGTGGCGAAACAGCGACTGGCTCGACGGACTCAATCGGCTTCGATTTTGCCTTCATGATTTCAGGAAGCTTCGGGTACCGCGGATTGTTGATTCCCTTCTGGACACTCACAACGAGCGGCAACGTTGCTTCGAGCACTTCCTTGCCCCCTTCGATGTCGCGCTCAGCGCGGACACGATCTCCCTCGATGTCGAGTTTCGAGACGACCGAAATTGCTGGAATTCCGAGCAGAGCACCCACAGTGCTTGCCATCTGGAACGAATCATGGTCAATGCTCTGCCGGCCCAGAAGCACAAGCGATGCGTTGATCGCGTTCGCATACGCAGCGATGTTGGCCGCAACACCGAACGAATCGAGCCCAGTGGCAGCAATGATCGCCGCGCTATCGGCACCCATCGCGAGCGCTGTGCGGAGAATTTCCTTTGCAGCATCCGAGCCAACGGTGAGCGCAACAACACGTCCGCCGTGTCGCTCTCGTTGGAGCAATGCTTCTTCGATTGCAAACTCATCGTAAGGGTTGAGAATGTACTTGGCACCGCCCAACTCAAGCCCGCTGCCATCGGCTGTCACTCCGATTTTCGCTGCTGTATCGGGGACGTACGATATGCATGTGAGAATAGTCATCACAACCATCTGTGGTAGAACAACAGATACGCAAAACTACGCCGTGCGCGCTTTCTGTCGCCGCACGCGGCCATTGGTTGTCACGCCAATGCCAAGCTCTGTGCGAAGGTAGCGTCCTGTCAGCGATGCAGGGTTCGCTGCGATATCCTCCGGTGTTCCCTGTGCAACGATACACCCGCCATCACGTCCACCCCCAGGACCGAGATCAACGACCCAATCGGCACACTTGATCACATCGAGGTTATGCTCGATGACCACAACGGTGTTACCACGTTCGACCAGGCGCTGCAACATCTCGAGCAGAATGCGAATGTCTTCGAAATGCAAGCCTGTCGTCGGTTCATCGAGGAGGTAAAGCGTTCGCCCTGTGCTTGTCCGTGCAAGCTCGGTGGCAAGCTTGAGACGCTGCGCTTCGCCTCCGCTCAACGTTGGCGCTTGTTGACCGAGTGTGAGATAGCCGAGTCCGACCTCTGCCAGAACAGCAAGCTTTCTCCGAATCGGTGGGATCTCCGCAAAAAATGCGAGCGCCTCTTCAACAGTCATCGCGAGTACATCCGCGATGGTGTTGCCTTTGTACGTCACCGAAAGTGTTTCGCGGTTGTAGCGTTTGCCACCGCATTCATCGCAGGTGACATAGACCTCCGGCAAGAAGTTCATCTCGACCGCCTGCACACCTGCGCCTTGGCAGGCTTCACAGCGGCCTCCTGCGACGTTGAACGAAAAGCGACTGGGCGTAAATCCCCGAATGCGCGCTTCGGGGAGCATCGCGAAGTGTTCGCGAATGTGTGTGAAGACTCCAGTGTACGTTGCGGGGTTCGAACGTGGCGTCCGTCCGATGGGACTTTGATCGACTACGACAACTTTCTCGAGATGCTCAATGCCTCGAATCTCCCGGTAGGGCAGTACTTCGAGCGATGTTCGATGCAGCCGATTACTCAGCAGTGGATAGAGCGTATCGAACACAAGCGAGGATTTCCCCGATCCCGAAACACCAGTGATGCAAACGAACCTGCCAAGCGGGAGCTCCAGCGTTACATCGCGGAGATTGTTACCGGAGGCGCCCTCCAGAACAAGCCACTTGCCCGTGGCAGATCGTCGCTGGGATGGCACCTCGATTTCCCGCTCTCCGAGGAGGTACTGTGCGGTAAGGGATTGCCCTCGAACTTCGTCAGGTAGTTTTTTCAATCGCGCTGGTGCTTCCACAAAGAGCACGTGCCCCCCATGCACACCTGCGCGCGGCCCTAAATCCACCAGGACATCAGCAGCGTGCATCGTCTCACGGTCGTGTTCGACGACGACAACAGTATTGCCGAGATCGCGCAATCGCTGGAGCGATGCGATCAGTGCGCGATTGTCGTGTGGATGCAGTCCGATGCTCGGTTCATCGAGGACGTAGAGCACTCCCACCAACTGCGAGCCGATCTGCGACGCAAGCCGGATCCGTTGTGATTCACCGCCACTGAGTGTCCGCGCAGGACGATCGAGCGTGAGGTATCCCAAGCCGACATCGCAGAGGAAGCCCAATCGTTGGCGAATTTCGGTGAGAATCGGTTCCGCAATCATGCATTCAGTCTTGTTCAGTTTCTCGGGCAGAGATTCGATCCACTCGCGAAGGTGCGGAATATCCCACCGTACAACTTCGGGAAGACGATATCCATCGAGCCGTACCGAACGACTTGCCGGACGGAGACGTTCGCCATTGCATTCAGAGCATGGGACGCTCCCCATGAAGGACTCGATCCACGCACGAACTTTCGGTGAACTCGTTGTGCTGTACTGGTGACGGAATGTCGGTAGGATGCCATGGAACTCTTGTTCAACGGTGAAGCGCTCGCCACCGCTTTCAAGCTCGATTTCCAGCGAACGCTTTCGCACAGTTTGACCTTCGAGCAGTAGTTCAAGCTGATACGGTGGGAGCTCTTCGATCGGCCGAGTCAGCGAAATACCCTCTCGCTGGCACAGCGCTACAACTTGCCTCCAGAGCAGTGTCTGGCGATGCGGCCCTAGAATCGCAATGCCCCCATCTGCAATCGAAAGACGGCGATCGGGCAGCACGCGGTCGCGGAGAAAATCTAGCCGCTGCCCCAAACCCTCGCATCCAGGGCACCAGCCATACGGCGAATTGAACGAGAACGCATTCGGAGCGAGTGGCTCAAAACCTTTTCCGCAGGAGGGGCAAGCCAGCACAGTACTGAACACCACCTCGGATGTGCCGTCACCGATCACTGCAAGAATGCGCCCTTCCCCCATCGAAAGGGCAAGCTCGACGCTCTCCCGCAGCCGCCGTTCAGAAGTCACAGCCAGCGGAAAACGATCGATGACCAGCTCGATCGTGTGGGTCTTATAGCGATCGAGCATCATGCCATCGGTCATTTCGCGATACTGGCCATCAACACGAACACGCGTGAACCCACGCCGTTGAAGTTGCGCAAACAGTTCGCGGTAGTGCCCCTTTCGGCCGTGCACAAGTGGTGCAAGAATAACAACCGTCGATCCTTCAGGCAGCCCCATCAGGGACGCGACGATTTCGTCGCTCGTGGTGCGGCGAACTGGCACCTGACAGTCTGGGCAGTACTGGGTTCCGACCTTGGCATAGAGTAGGCGGAGGTAGTCATAAATCTCCGTGACGGTGCCGACTGTCGAGCGTGGCGTAAAGCCGCTGGTTTTTTGGTCAATGCTGATTGCCGGTGAGATACCCTCGATGCTATCAACATCTGGCTTGCGCAAGACTCCGAGAAATTGCCGTGCATAGGGCGAAAGGCACATCACGTACCGCCGCTGCCCTTCCGCATAGAGCGTATCAAACGCAAGTGAAGACTTGCCTGACCCAGACACCCCGGTGACAACAATAAGACGGTCACGCGGAAGCTCAAGGGTAATGTTCCGGAGGTTGTGTTCGCGGGCACCAACGATTCGAATTGCTTCGATCGGTCCGGGCGCCTGGCCGAGTGTGACACCGTCGAACATTGTTGCCGTCGTCGTACGCTGAAGAAGAGATGTTGAGCTTCGAAATTACTGCTGGTTCTCCTTCTGCACACCGAGCGCAAGGAGTGCCGCACCGAGGATGCCTGCCAACGGACCAACAGCAGTGCGGACAACAGTGACGCGCTCTGCAATCGCCGGGATTGCATGCTGCCGGAGTAGCTCGGAGACTTGCTCATAGAACCTCGAAGGCAAGCCGGAAATTCCTCCGCCAACCACCACACGCTCAAGACCTAGCACTGCTAGTGCAGATGCAAGTCCAAGTGCGAGCATCCGCCCGACATCCTCGAGTGCTCGACGTGCCGAGCGATCCCCTGCTTCGGCAGCACGACCGATTGCTTCCACATCGAGTGCAACACCGTGGAGCGCCGAACTCGGGTCGTCGGCAAGGAGCGCTTTGGTGCGCTCGACAATTGCGGCTCGTCCGACATACTCTTCGAGCACACCCGTGCGAAAGACAGGACTGCGTAGTGGTGCATTCGCATTGATGACCATGTGACCAAGTTCTCCCGCAAAACCACGCTCACCGCGGAAAATTCGCCCGTCGGCAACTACCGCACCGCCTACTCCAGTGCCGAGCGTAACGAATAGGAACCACGGCCATTGTTGCCCATAACCAAGAAGGCATTCCGCATGCGCTGCAACGTTTGCGTCGTTGTCGAGTGCAACAGGGAGGGAAAGTCGCTCAGAAAGTGCAGTGCGGAGGGGGAATGGGACGTCCGGCCACCAGTGGATGTTTGGCGGAACAGCAACGACACCGCTTTCCCACTCAATGCATGCAGGGAAGCCGATGCCAACCGCTTCGACTGGAGGATAGTGTGACCGCCATTGCTCGCATTGCTGGGCGATCCATGCAAGGAGGTCATGGACGGATCGCAGTGACTCAGTTGCTTGCTGGCATTCTGTGACGACATGTGCTGAAATTCCATCCCACGCGACAACACCCGCTTTGATCGTGGTTCCGCCAACATCAAACCCGAGAGCAACGCGCGTGGACATCGCCGCATTAGCTAAGCCGCATCGGCATCACAAGGGCGGTGATGCTGTAGCCGCCTTCTGCTGCTGGGGTGAGCAGTACTGCACGCGACGGCTCCGAGAATGCAAGCGTGACGGTGTCACTTGGAATGTGTTGGAGAGCTTCGGTAATGTACTTGTGGTTGAACCCGATATCGAGCGGCCCGCTTGTATATTGGCACGTGAGCTCTTCCTGTGCTTGTGCGCCCGTATCGGGATCGGTCGCCGATAACCGCAGGGTATTAGCTTCCCAGTGGAAACGAACTAAACCGACATTTGTGCCTGCAAAGAGCGCCATCCGACGAATTGCTTTGATGAGCGATTCCCGTTCGACGATGGCGACTTTCGGCGACTCTTTGGGGATGACGTTCCGCCACTGCGGATAGCTTTCATCAATGAGTCGTGCAGCAATGTAGATTGAACCCGTCGCAATCATCACGTGCGTTTTGCTGAAACCGAGCATGACGTCTTCCTGCGCTTTCGATAAAAGCTCGACAACACGTGCAGGAACGACTGCTTCGAGGATATCGCTCGATGATGAATCAAGATGAATTGTTATCGTGGAGAGTCGGTAGCCATCAGTTGCAACAGCGACGAGATTGCTTCCAAGCTCGAATTTGACGCCTGTCATCGCTGGTCGGTACTGCTCCGTTGATGCTGCATAGACCGTCGCAGCAGCAAGTGCTTGGGCATCTGCAGCCGCAAGTGTCACTGTTGTTGCGTGGTCGGTGTGAGGCAGTTCAGGAAATTCGCTCGCATCGAGTTTGGGGAGTTCATAACGGCCAATTGGCGTCATGAGGACAAAGCGTTCACCCCTTGCATCAATCGTGCATGACATGTCGCTCGGAAGCGCACGCAGGACATCGTGGAGCTTGCGCGCAGGGACGAGCGCAGCACCTGGCGCGTCCACGTGTGCAGGTATGCGTGCGACGATTGCAAGTTCGGTATCAGTTGCTGCAAGCTGTACACCGTCGCTCGATGCTTCCATGAGAAGGTGCTCAAGCACAAAGAGCGTGGATTTCGCTGGCACTGCGGGGAGAGCGTGGACAACGGCACTGGAAAGGTCCGAAATGGTGATGTGGGCAATGTGCATAGGTTACACTCTGCATTGTTTGGCACTGACAGCCTACCGCAATCCCGATGGTGGTCCTTCGAGCACCACGAGTCAGTCGGATAGCGTAGTTTTGAACACTATGGATCGTGGAAGCCGGATCCTGGCTCGCCACGGGACTTCCTCAACCCGCATTGAATGCGGGTGCGCAAAATACGAATCGCACACCTTGAGCATTGCTACTTGTTCGTAACAATGAGTATTATCACGCGGTACGGCTACGACAACTTCTTTGCGTTCCTCGGTGTTAGCCTTGCTATTGGTATTGCTGCAGGGATTCTCCGCGAGCATCGCATCATCACAATCATCCTCTCAGTGCTCGCACTCGCACTGATTGCATTTGCATTCTGGTTCTTTCGGGATCCGGAGCGCCGCATTCCCCATGGTGCAGATGATGGGCACACAGTGCTTTCCCCTGCAGATGGGCGGGTGGTGCAGATCACCGAATGCGTTGAAGATGAGTACCTCCGCGATAGCGCCATCCAGGTGAGCATTTTCCTTTCGCCACTCGACGTTCACGTCAACCGCTATCCCATTAGCGGTGTAGTCGAATACGTCCGCTATTACCCTGGCGAGTACCTGGTGGCCTGGCATCCGAAAAGTTCGGAGCGGAATGAGCGCTCAGTTATTGGGGTCCGTTCAGGCGGTGGAAGGATTCTCTTTCGCCAGATCACTGGAATTCTCGCACGGCGAATTGTCTTCGAGACCCGTCTCGGCGATACAATTAGAGCAGGCGAGCGTTTCGGGATGATGAAGTTTGGCTCCCGCATGGATGTCGTGCTTCCAAAAACCGCAACACTGGCAGTCACCGTAGGACAGCGCGTCCGTGGAGCGGAAACGATTCTCGCTCGTTTGCCATGAGCAAGTGTCACGCGTACACCCGCCCATGGCGTTCCGTGTAACACGCTCGATTGTCCCGAATCTCTTTACGCTGGGGAACCTTTTCAGTGGGTTTCTGGCGATTATCAACTTTGCTCACGGCCTCAGTGATGACCGTGCTATCACCATTGGCGCACTGTACATCCTTGCAGCAGCGATCTTCGACATGCTCGACGGAATCATGGCGCGGCTTGTACGTTCTGCTAGTGAGCTTGGTGTCGAACTCGATTCCCTGTGCGACCTTGTGTCGTTCGGGGTTGCGCCGTCGGTGTTGCTCTACGTCGTATACTACCACGATACCGGACCTGCAGGCATGCTCCTTGCAGCCCTCCCGGCAATGGCTGGCGCATATCGGCTCGCTCGGTTCAATGTTCAACTTGTCTCATTGGACGATAAGCACTACTTCCGCGGCCTACCGATTCCCGCAGGAGCGCTCACGATTGTATCCTTCGTCGTCTTCTACCTCCAACCGAAGACGTTTCCGCCTCAGTGGATGAGTATCGCCACTAATTTTGTAACAGTTGTGACTGCACTTGCGATGGTCAGCACCATTCGCTACGACAATGTACCGCGGCCGAACCGTCGTGCCTTTGCGCAGCGTCCAGTGTTCACAGTACTGTTCGTGCTTGCAATCGGGGCGGTCATCGCAAGTAAAGGAACGCTGGCATTTCCCCTCCTGCTGCTCTACATCATCTCTGGAGCAGTGCGCCACGGTCTCCAGCAACTGGCGATGCGTTCCGACGAGCACCACGACTACGACGATTTTGACAATTAGCACACACGGTGTATGCCCTACTACCGCGCAACGATTATCGTAACACTCCGTCCTGCGATTTTGGATGTTCCCGGAAAAACTGTTGAGCATGCCCTGCACTCCCTGGGGTATGAGACGGTCCGCAATGTGCGGATTGGCAAGTACATCACACTCGAGCTTGAGGTAGCGGACAGTGACGATGCTCACCAACAATGCCACGCGATGAGCCAAGAGCTGCTGGCTAATCCCGTCATCGAGGATTTTGCGATTGCCACTATCGAGCCAATCACGCCGTGAACGTTGGCATTGTAGTCTTCCCTGGCTCCAACTGCGATCGTGACGCGTACTACGCTGCAAGCCTAATCGGTGGTATCACACCTCAGTTCCTTTGGCACAAGGACACCGAACTGCCCGCTGGTCTTGATTGCATCATCTTGCCTGGTGGGTTTTCGTACGGCGACTACCTTCGGAGCGGTGCAATTGCGCGGTTTTCCCCCATCATGCGTGCAGTGCGTTCCTTCGCTGACAGGGGTGGACTAGTCCTTGGCATATGCAATGGCTTCCAAATTCTCACCGAGGCAGGATTGCTTCCCGGCGCACTCCTGCGG
>RFIK01000152.1 GCA_003695605.1 Chlorobiota bacterium | reverse complement strand
TGCGAGTATCGAGCGTGGTCCGGTCTCGCGCTTTATGGAAGAGCACTTTTGCCACTTCAATGCAGCAACACTGCTCGATGCAGCACGTGCATACGAAGATCTCATCGAGCGGGGCGGCAAAATGCTCATTGCGCTCGCAGGTGCGATGAGCACTGCAGAACTCGGCAAATCACTTGCGGAAATGATCCGCCAGGAGAAAGTGCACATCATCTCCTGCACGGGCGCAAATCTCGAAGAGGACGTCATGAACCTGGTAGCGCATTCTCACTACAAGCGCATCCCGAACTGGCGCGATCTGACGCCAGAGCAAGAGCAGGAATTACTCGAGCAGCACTACAACCGCGTCACCGATACCTGCATCCCCGAAGAGGAAGCATTCCGCCGACTGCAGGTGCACCTTGAACGTGTCTGGATGCACGCGCAAGAGCGTGGTGAACGCTACTTCCCGCACGAGTACCTCTACCAACTCATCCGGAGCGGAGAGCTTGAGCAATACTACGAAATTGATCCGCGCGATTCCTGGATGGTCGCGGCAGCGGAGAAGAATCTCCCCATCGTCGTTCCAGGCTGGGAAGATTCAACTACAGGCAACATCTTTGCTTCGTACGTGCTTCGCGGCCAGCTTCGACCCGAGATCGTCAAATCTGGGATCGAGTACATGACATGGCTTGCTGATTGGTATATGGCAAACTGCCAGCCGCCCGGCATTGGCTTTTTCCAGATTGGCGGTGGCATTGCGGGGGATTTCCCCATCTGCGTCGTTCCGATGCTCCACCAGGACCTTGGACGAACCGATGTAGCGCTGTGGAGCTACTTCTGCCAAATCAGCGATTCGACGACAAGCTACGGCTCTTATTCCGGCGCGGTGCCGAACGAAAAGATCACCTGGGGGAAGCTTGGCGTCGAGACGCCGAAATTCATCATCGAAAGCGATGCAACAATCGTTGCGCCGCTCATCTTCGCGTGGGTGCTTGGGTGGTAGTGGCGCTTATCCTCCTGTGCTCCCTTGCAGCCTGGAGCGCCCAGCCACCGCACGAGAGGGTGCTCCTTGAGAGCATTGCAGTGACCGAGCGCGCACAGCTACCTCCCCAGAAAATCGAAGCAGGTCTTGTGCTCGCGTTCCAAGCAAGCGCTCGGTACGAACTTGTGACGCTACGCGATTCGGTTGCACAACAGTTGCGGCGCGCCGGAATCTCGGTTGATTCCATCGCGGTGGTGCTCGGTGCGCGATGGCGTGCGAGCGTCGAGTGCGACCGCTTTGAGAACCTCCTCCGCACCGAACTTGTGCTCCGATCACCGGCGGAAGTGCGCAGAGGCATCGGCTACGGGCTGATCCGCCATCGGTGGGCACGTTCGGATGAACCGGTCGCCGATCCAGCTCTCCTCGAAGCGCTCGAACGTGCGCTCTGCGTGGCAGTTGGCGATACGCTTCTCTACGCGCGCACCGATAGCGCGAGTGGAATCCGCCCCGCAGCGCTCGTAGCTGTTACCAGCATGGAACTGCGAGATAATCCCTCCGTGCTGCCGCGGTGGGAGCTTTTCGAGGATGCAATCGCGACAAGTTATAGCGGGGTTCTGGCAGCGATCACGGGAGCACAACGTTCGCCCTGGGCTGTTACACTGGATGTTGACACGCGCGACAGCATCTACGCGCAGTTTCGGCTCTATGGGGCGGAACCGCTTATGCCCCCCTCAGAGCAAGAGCTGGCAGCGCTGGCATTCTTTGGTGTCGAAGCAGTCGTCAGTGGTGCGCTGGTGCGAACAACAGAAGGCGCGCGCATCGAACTTCGTCTGTGGCGGATCGGAGCCAATGGGAGCCGCACGCTGATTCGCCAACGCGAGGCGCTGCTCAATGACGATAGCAAGGTCAAGTACCTCGAAACGGTCGCCGAGCTTGGAAAAGCGTTGCTGGCCGAACCGCTACCGCCCGACAGGTGATCGAGCGACGACGATCTTCGCGACGGCGCCTTCTCCTGTTTGTTCTGAGACCGCGTGGAGGAGGTAAATTCCTGCGGGGACAAGCTCGCCCGCGGCACTGCGCCCATCCCAGAGTGCGATCCGGCTTCGCGTGCGGATTGTTTGAACTGTCAAGCCGCTGAGTGTCGAGATGCGGAGTTCAGTATCGGCGGCCAATCCTTCGATGGTCAGTAGCTCGCGGTCAGGATCGAACGGTTGCGGGTAGAGCCGGAGACTATAATGCTGCTCTGGTTCGATTGCCAATGTTTGCACGAGGTTGATACCTCGCTCTGTGCCGATGTACAGGCGTCCGCGGGATGGATCGGCTGCCAGCGATCGCACATCGTTGGAAAGGAGCGCTGGGTACTGCGCCTGCGTGATCGTGCCGAGGATGGTGACACCGTCGTCGGCGATCACCCAAATGCCGTTGGAGGTGGCGATCCATTTGTTGTTGAGCGCATCAACGGCAATTGCGTTGATCGCCACACCGCGGAGTTCGCGCACCGTGCGGATAAACGGCGTTGCGCCGCTGAGAACAACTGTCGGGTTGACGATGACCGCAAGTCCGGCGGTCGTGCCGACCCAGAGCATCCCCGTTCGATCCGTCGCTAAAGCGGTGATTGTATTCGAAGGCAGCGATGCCGAGGGAGCGCTGATGCGGCCCCACCGATCGTCGCTCTGATCGCCGAGTGTGCCGCCGTCATTGAACCACGCAAGCCCACTACCATCAGCGTCGGTACGGTAGGAACCGAGCCACTTGGTTCCTGCTGCGTCAATGGTGATGAACATGAAGTACCCCACACCCGGCGGATTACCAGGGTAGGTGAAGCCATACCACCGCCCACCAGCGTCTCGGGCGATGAGGTGACTCGACGATTGAATCCAGTTGCCCCAGTGCGCGATCCACACGGTGTTGGCTTGGTCACCGATCGCACGGCCAGGGACGGTGAAGGAGGGATTAGTGGGGAACCCCACCAGCGGAGAGTTGTCGTTGTTATACTGCTCAAGCGCAATGGAATCCCCCGTGAGCAAACGAGCACGCAGCAGTCCTGCACCCCAACTGCTCAGCCAGACGTCACCGTTGGGCATCGCAGCAACGCGGTAGTAAAACTGGGATGGTACTCGCCGATCGGTTTCCGGCGTAAGCGTGAACCAGTGGTCACCACGCAAGCATGCAAAGCCGCTACCAGCACGGTTCCCGGCCGCAGTCGCAACCCAAAGATTGCCGTCGAAGTCCACCGCAAGGTCGTAAGCCGTGTTACTCACCATCGAGTTCGGCGCGATATGCCTAAGCGAGTCGCCTTCGAGCAACGTAATCCCTCGCGCAAGGCAGCATGCGAGCGTTATCCCGCTCGGAAGGGGAAGCGACCGCACACGGCGAATTGCGGCTGGCTGTGGTGGCTCGATGGGCTGGCTGCTATCGAGGTCCCAAAGCTGTTGCCCGAAGGCAAAGACGATACGTCCGGCGATAGTGCCGAGCCCTGCAATCGTCTCGCTGCTAACAGAGGGACGCGCCCACGCAAGGATGAGCGAGTCGCCACGCTGGCGGAGAATCGCCGTCTGGGTCGCGACGACGAGCAATCCTGCGCTGTCGAGCGTCGCTGCGCGCGCGGGGCTATCCCACTGCCAGCTGCTCGGCAGTCTCCAGACCTTCCACAGCCGCCGATCGCGAAGCGAGGGAAACCCCAGCCAGGTTGACGCAACTCCTTGCGCTCCTGCCGCGATGAGCGTATCGCCGCGGAGCGCCAGTGCAGTGATCGCCGACTTCGGCGCAAAGGTTGCGACAAGATCTACTGTTTCGATCGGGACGCCACGAGCCGCATCGTAAACGACGATGCCAAAATCGGTGGCGACGAAGAAGCGTCCGTTGTGCGCGATGATGTCGTTGATGGTGCGGCGAGGGTATTGATCGGAAGCACGTCGGATGTCAGTCAGTGTCGCAAGGGGGCCGCGTGTAGCCTGCAGAAGTTCCAGCGTTCCATCGGTTGTGCCCGCGATGATGGTATCGCCGCTTTCTGATGCTGTAATCGCGGAAAAATCCAGCCCGAGCAGACCTTCGCCGGGGCGGTACTGGCGGGCGATGATGCTGCTGCGTGGATCCATTGTGTAAATCCCGCCTGTTGTTGCAATCCAGAGTATTCCCGTGCGATCCGATGTAACATCGCGCGTGTCGAGCAGGGAAGTGAGCGAGCGCCACTGGAGCGTTCCAACGCTTGGGATCGTTTGCCCACTTACGGCAATCGCAAACGAGAAAACGAAGGCTATTGCCGAACGCATCATGCCCGGAGCGAGGAAAGGAGGTGCGCCATCTCCAGCGCGACCGCCGCTGCTTCTGCGCCCTTATTGCCAGCTTTTCCACCCGCGCGGTCGAGCGCTTGGTCGAGAGTGTCGGTCGTGAGCACACCGAAAGCGCACGGAATCCCGCTTGCGATCATTGCCTGCATGATGCCGCTTGCTGCCTGCGCAGCGACGTAATCGAAGTGTGGCGTTTCTCCGCGGATTACGCAGCCGAGTGCGATAATCGCATCGTATCGCTTCTGCTCTGCGAGCGTTTTGACCACCAGGGGAAGTTCGAAACTGCCCGGACACGACACGACGGTGACACGCTCTTGCTCGATGCCGTTGCGGCGAAGCTCACCGAGCGCGCCCTCGAGCAGCCGCGCGGTGACAAGTTCATTCCACCGTGCTACTGCGATGGCAATGCGCGCAGTCGGATCACGGCGTCCTTCGATGACTGGCATGGGCGTTCTGCAGTGGAAAACGTGCTACAAAGCTACGCTGCGGCTTGTCAAGACGCAGAAGGCGTTCACGATATTTGCGCCTTGCGAACTCACGACCCAGTCGGTACGATGGCGACGTTCCCACCCTACGACGATGAGCTCAACTTCCCTGCGCTCGAGGAACGCATCCTGGAGTTCTGGGATGCTTCCGGAGCCTTCGAGCGTACGCTTGCGCAGCGACTCGAGGAAGGCGCACCGTGGTTTTCGTTCTACGAAGGTCCGCCAACGGCAAATGGTGCGCCGGGTATCCACCACATGATGGCGCGCACAGTGAAGGATGCCGTCTGTCGCTACAAAACGATGCGGGGGTACTACGTCCGTCGCCAGGCGGGGTGGGACACGCACGGGCTTCCGGTCGAAATCGCCGCCAGCAAGGAGCTTGGATTGCTGACGCGCAACGACATCATAGCCTACGGCATTGATCGCTTCAACCGCTACTGCCGCGAGCTTGTCGAGCGGCACATCACGATGGAGGGCGGTTGGCGCTACCTGACGCGCCGCATGGGGTTCTGGGTTGACCTCGATGCAGCGTACATGACGTGCTCGAACGAGTACATCGAAAGCGTGTGGTGGTCGCTCAAGCAGCTCTTCGATCGCGGGCTCATCGTCCAGGGCTTCAAAGTCGTGCCGCAATCGCCGACGATCGAAACGCCACTATCGTCGCATGAGCTATCGCTCGGCTATCGGACGGTTCGCGATCCGAGCGTGTACCTCATCGTCCGTGTTGTGCAGCCATCGCATCCAGCGCTCGAGGGTGCAGCGCTCCTTGTGTGGACGACGACGCCCTGGACGCTGTTTGGCAACGTTGCGCTCGCAGTGCATCCGGAGCTGGAGTACGCCGTTGTTACTGCACGTTCGACGAACGATCCGGAGCAGTCTCTGCGCGTTGTGCTCTTGGCATCGCGCATCGAAGCAGTCTTCGACCGGCAGTGGGAGGTGCGCGTCGAAACCACGCTGCCAGGTGCAGCGCTCATTGGCACACGCTATGAGCAGATCTTCGACGACATCGCGCTCGATCTCGACGCGCACCCGAACGCGCTCTCGGTTCTGCCCGGTGAGTTTGTCACAACCGAGGAGGGGACCGGCATTGTCCATCTTGCACCAGCGTTTGGGCAGGACGACTTCGAGATGATGCAGCGCTTCGCTTTGCCAATGCCCGTCCCAGTCACACCGAATGGGCACTTCACCGAGGCGGTGCGGCAGTTCGCCGGCCGTGCAATCAAGACGTTCACCTATCCCGATGGGAGCGTCGAGGAAGGCGCCGACCGCGATATCGTCGCGGTGCTCAAAGCTCGCGGCAAGGTGCTCAAAGCGACGTTCGACTACGAGCACACCTATCCACACTGCTGGCGCACGGGCAACCCGATCATGTACTACGCCCGGCAGTCGTGGTTTATTCGCTCGCCGGAGTATCGCGACCGCATGATCGAGCTCAACCGAACGATTCGCTGGCAACCGCCGGAAATTGGCAGCGGGCGCTTTGGCAATTGGCTCGAGGAAGTCAAAGATTGGGCGCTTTCGCGCGATCGGTTCTGGGGGACGCCACTCCCAATTTGGGTCAGCGACGATGGCGATGCCTTCGCGATCGGCTCGATTGCTGAACTGCTCGAGGGATTCATCGAGCAACCCGGTGGTGGACGTGTGCCAGCTGCCGCAATTGCCGACGAGCTCGATCTCCACCGTCCATTTGTGGACCGCATCGTCTTCGAACGCAATGGCAAGATCTACCGTCGCGTACCAGATGTGATTGACGTTTGGTACGACAGTGGCGCGATGCCGTTTGCGCAGTTCCACTACCCGTTTGAGAACCGCGAACTCTTCGGACGCTCATTCCCGGCGGATTTTATCGCCGAAGGCATCGATCAAACGCGCGGCTGGTTCTATACGCTCCACAACCTGGCGACTGCGCTCTTTGATCAGCCGGCGTTCCGCTCGGTCGTCGTCAACGAGCTAGTCCTCGACAGCGCTGGGCAGAAAATGAGCAAAAGCCGCGGCAATACCGTTGACCCCTTTGCGATGATGCAGCGCTACGGCGCCGATGCGGTGCGGTGGTACATGGTTGCGAGCAATCCGCCGTGGAAGCCGCTCCGCTTCAACGAAAGCGACATTGCTTCGACGGTGCTGGCTGATTTCTTCCGCGCATTGACGAACACCTACGCGTTCTTTGCGCTCTACGCGAACGTTGATGGCTTTACGGGGACAGAACCGCTTGTTCCAATTGCCGATCGCCCGGAAATTGATCGGTGGGTGCTCTCGGCGCTCCACTCGTTGCGGACGTGCTACTGCGAGGAAATGGATCGGTACGACATCACGCGCGCTGCACGGCTGGTGCAGGATTTCGTCCGCCGGGACGTCTCGAACTGGTACGTCCGCCGCAACCGGCGGCGCTTCTGGAAAGGCGAACGCGACGAGGACAAACGCGCTGCATACCAAACACTCTACGAGGTGCTCCGGACGATCAGTGTGTTGATTGCGCCCATTGCACCGTTCTTGGCCGAGGACCTCTACCAGCGGCTGCGTCGCGAGAGCGACCCGCTCTCGGTCCACATGGAACGCATCGAGCCGGGCGATCCGTCGCTGTGGGATGAGACGCTCGAGCGCCGCATGGCGCTTGCGCAGCAGATCGTGTACCTGGTGCGCTCTCTCCGCGAAAAGGCACGCATTCGCACCCGGCAGCCATTGCGGCGAATTCTTCTCGCTCCAGTTTCCAACGAGCAGCGGCGCGACATCGAGCATGTAGCACCGCTCATTGCCGAGGAAGTCAACGTCAAAGCGATCGAATTTCTCGACGACGAGGCGGCACTAGTCCGCCGCACCGCAAAGCCAAACTTCCGCACGCTCGGCAAGCGCTATGGCAAAGACGTTCAGCGTGTTGCTGCGGCGATCCGCGCGCTGTCCCCGCACGAGATTCGCCAGCTCGTGGGGGAGGGCGGACTCACGCTCGAGCTTGGTGACCTCCAAGCATCTATTACGCTCGAAGACGTCGAGATCATCAGCCAGCAGATCGAAGGCTCACTCGTTGCCTCAGAAGGCAGCGTCACTGTTGCGCTCGACACAGAAATCACCCCAGAACTCCACGCGGAAGGAATCGCCCGTGAGGTTGTCAATCGTATCCAGAACTTGCGCAAGACAAGTGGCCTCCACGTCACCGATCGCATTCGGCTTGCGATCGAAGCTCCCGATCCTATTCGCGCCAGTCTTGAGCAGATGCGCAAGTACGTGGCTGAGGAAACGCTCGCGCTGGAGCTTGAGCTTTCCGCCGAGAGCGAACGCAGAGACAACGACGCTTACGCAGTCGAAATTGACGGCATGACAATTCGTATCTGGCTCGAACCTCTTCCATCCGGCAGCCACTAGTCCATGCCAATCCGCATTGGGCACTATGAACACCGCTCCGAGCCGCTGCTACCGCGACGGCTCTTTGTACGCCGCATGCTCGGGCATGGTGCGATTGCTGCCCTGTTCTTGGTCATTTCCTTGGGAGTCGGGATTGTAGGTTACCACACGATCGAGGGGCTACCGTGGGTGGATGCAACACTTGAGGCAGCGATGATCCTGGGGGGTATGGGGCCGGTCACCACGCTCCACAGCACAGCAGGGAAACTTTTCGCGGCTGCGTATGCGCTCTACGCAGGGGTGGCATTTCTTGCAACCGTTGGTGTTCTGCTTGCACCAATTGTCCATCGCATTCTCCACCGTCTCCACGCCGAGCAACGCCAGCGCTCGTCGTGAGCATGCAGCGTGGTTCGTTAGCGCTCGATCGGAAGGTGGAGCATCCCGACCATCGCAGGGAGAATCGTGCCGACGTGTTCCATATCGCGCTCCCAGGCAACGAGCTGAATAGTTGCCAACCAACCGTGCGCGAAAAATACACCGTACGTCGTTTGAACCGTATCACCGCGGCGTTGCGAAAGGGTGCGGTACCACATTCCCGTCCGTTTCCCCAGGCGGCACTCAGAAGGCGGTGACCATTGCTCGAGCCCTTTCCGTTCTGCGATGTGCTCGACGACGTCCGCCATTGCAGAATCGCTGATGCGATACCGCGCGACGGTGTAGTCAATGCGGACAAGCGGCAGTTGCACGGTGACGGTATTCCAGAGCGAGTCGTCGGTGCGATCGGCCAGAAAAAGTGGCACGCTGCGGGTTGTGGAAACTTTCTCCGTCCAGACCGTCGGGAACGCAAGCTTCCAATCCATGGGGTGTTCAAGCACCGTCGTGTCGCGATGGATGAGATGTTCCATCGCTATGCTTGCGAGAATCTGTCGGTACGTGCGGTTGCTGGCCGTACTCTCGGTTTGGGGATTGCTCCTACTCCGCACGATGATGAGCGCAACGTCACGGCCACGCTTGGCGGAGGTGATGAGCGTAAAGAGTGAATCGTGTGTGGTTGTGTCCCGTAGCTCAATCGAGATTTCCTCGGCGGGTGCAAGACCTACCAAGCGCTGGGCTGCACCCGTGATCATCACGGGTACAGGAGCATTCGATGAGCGGCGGAGTTGCACAATATCGAGCAATCGTCCCAGAAGATCAACAGTGGTGAGAAATTCCGGTACCGAAGCAAGAAAGACTGCAAGGGAGTCTCCATAGCGCACCTGGAGAGCTGTCGGTTCATCTGTTGTCGGGCGAACGGTAGGCACAGCAATTTCGAAGCTGAAGATCTCGGGCGATGAGTAGTGTGCCAGGGTCCACGTCCCACGAGCAATCGTGTCAGGACGTGGAAGGCGAACGCGGATGTCGGCAGCCGGCAACGCAACGAGTGTGTCACTGGCGAGCGCGGAGGAAAGGCATACAGCAGAAACAGCCAGCACAACGAACAGACGTCGCATACGTAAGGGTCTCGGAACACGAAACGGAGCGTGCGAAATTAGGGCTATCAGTGGTGGAAAAAGGCGTCGGGGCACGCCATGAGTTCTTCTGGCGCACCCCGACAAGATGAGGCCGTTTCTCTTCCAGCACTACACGCTACTTGATCCGCAGGAATTCGATCCGTTGGTTGACGGAGCTGTACGGTCGGCGCCGGTCAATGAGCTCGCTCGTCCCGTAGCCTTTAGCGATGAGCCGTGTGGGGGCTATTCCTCGGTTGATGAGCCACATCCGGACAGATTCTGCGCGCTGCTGCGACAGGCGTACCTCTTGGGCTTCCTTGCGCCGCTTATTGCGCGATTTCGAGGCGTGTCCCTGGATTTCGACCTCCATGTCGGGGAAGTCTTGGAGCGTTTTGAGGACTTCTTCGAGCGTGGGATAGGAGCGGGGCAGAATTTCGGCACTGTTTTTCTTGAAGGTGATGCCACGGAGAATCATCTTCTTGCCGACGTCGAGGGTCGGTTTCTTTTCCTCCTTTGGCTTGGGGACATCGTCGCTTGGGTCGAGCGGGTTTGTTTTCTGGACGAGTACTTCGGTGCCATCGTCCACGGTGCCTTTGTCCGTATCGCGATCAAGCGGATTGGTGCGGTAGGTCTTGACCTCGTCACCATCGCTGAGGCGATCGCCGTCGGTATCGGTTTTGAGCGGGTCCGTTTTGTACTGGCTTACTTCTTCGCCATCGCTCAGCCCGTCGCCGTCGGTGTCCGCTTTGAGTGGATCGGTCTTGTACTTTTTGACTTCCTCGCCATCGGCAAGGCCATCACCATCGGTGTCGGCTTTGAGTGGGTTGGTCTTGTATTGTGTGACTTCTTCGAAATCGGTGAGCCCGTCGTTGTCGCTATCGGGGCTCAACGGATTGGTGCGGTATTGATTGATTTCCTCGCCATCTTTGAGGCCGTCGCCGTCGGTGTCGGCTTTGAGAGGATCGGTCTTGTACTGCTTGAGTTCGGCGCCGTCTTTGAGGCCGTCACCGTCGGTGTCGGGATTTTTCGGATCGGTGCGATAGACTTTCACTTCCTCGCCGTCTTTGAGGCCATCGCCGTCGGTATCGGGATTGTAGGGATCGGTGCCGAGCTGCTCTTCTTCCAAGTCCGTCAATCCGTCGTTATCGGAGTCGGTGATGTCATCGCGGAAGCTGTACATGAAGCTGAGCATCCCGCTCCAGAAGGCATCGTTCTGTCCGTCGTGGAGTGGGTTCATGTCGTCG
>RFIK01000151.1 GCA_003695605.1 Chlorobiota bacterium | reverse complement strand
GGAAATCCTCCGCCAGCACGGCGGTTTTTCCATCGAGGAAATCGCCAGCGATGACCAATGGTTCTGCGAGCAAACCGATCAGGAGCGTTTCTGCCGCTCCAAAGGCATTCCGTATGTTCGCTTGCGGTGTATCAAACGGTGACCTCGTGAGCACGTCTGGACGATGTACGCACCATCGCTGCCGCGCCGAATTGTTTGCCTGACGGAAGAGACAACCGAAACACTCTACGCACTCGGTGCCGACGATCTCATCGTCGGTATCTCTGGGTTCACTCTGCGGCCGCCACAGGCGCGGAAGACCAAACCGAAGGTGAGCACCTATCTGGAAGCGAACCTCGAAAAAATCCGCGCATTGGAGCCGGACGTGGTCCTTGCGTGGTCTGACCTTCAGGCGCCGATTGTTGAACAGCTTGTCCGGGAGGGGTTCGAGGTTGTCTGCTTCAACCACCGCACGATCGAAGGGATTCTGAGCATGATTGTGCGGCTTGGAGCGCTGGTGGGGAAGCTACCGGAAGCTGAACGCTACGTCGAGCAGCTCATTGCGGGATTGGAGCGGTACCGACAGCATGCCGAGCATCGCCGCCACCGTCCGCGCGTGTACTTTGAGGAGTGGTACGACCCCATCATCACTGGGATTTGCTGGGTGAGCGAGCTCATTGAACTCTGTGGCGGCGATGATGTCTTTGCCGAGCATCGCCAGTACCCCGATGCCAAGCGGCGCATCGTCGCCGATCCGATGGAGGTAGTGCGCCGATCGCCGGATATCATGCTCGCCTCATGGTGTGGCAAAGCCTTCAAACCGGAACGCGTCCGAATGCGCCCTGGGTGGGAGCAGATGCCCGCAGTTGCCAATGGGCACATGTACGAAATCCATTCGGCAGTGATCCTGCAGCCGGGGCCAGCAGCGCTAACCGAAGGTGCTCAGCGCATCAGCGAGATTTTCGATCGCTGGGACTCTTCGCAGCAGAGCTGACCACCGAACGGAGAGTCAGTCGGTGGTACGCACTGCAAGCTCGTGTTGGATCACCGCGGGGTTATTGCTCACAATTGCTGTGACGGGATACCGCAGCACACGCTCGAGCTGAGCGACGGTGTTGACCGTATAGACGCCAACGTAGAGTCCTGCTGCGATTGCGTCCTCGACACGCCACCGCGTGCACTCCCGCAGCGAGCAGACGAACGCTTCGCAGCCGATCGCGCGAGCAATCTCCGACGGCGGACGCCGGTCGCCAGGAATGTTGATGGCAGCAGTGTGGCATTCAGGGAGGATCTGGCGGAGCAGGCGCAGCGACACATGGTGAAACGAGCTGAAGAGTGCATACTCGGTCATCTGGCAGCGCTCGACGACAGCAGCGATCCGTTCGAGCCGCGTGGAGAGATTCTCCCCTTCGGCGGGTGGTTTGATCTCGATGCTTGCGTACGTTTTAGCGCGTCGAAGGAGTCCGAGCGCCTCCTCGAGTAATGGCACACGTTCACCGCGATAGGTGGGATCGAACCATTCGCCAGCGTCGAGTGTGCTCAGCTCGCTGTAACGGAAACGGTGCATCCGTCCGCGGCCACTTGTTGTGCGCCCGACGGTTCGATCGTGGAACAGGACGACGTGGCCATCGCTGGTGAGCTGGACGTCTACCTCCACCATTGGAATGCCCGCAGCGATTGCAGTATTGATCGCAGCGAGCGTATTCTCCGGCGCAACTGCCGATGCGCCACGATGTGCAACCACAAAGCGCGGATGCTCCCGAACAAATGTTGCCAGTGGCTTCATTGCGTCAGTGCCGCTGTGGGGAGAACAAAGCTGCCGGTGCGATTGCCGCGCCAGCCGCGAAGCAGCTCTGCGGCGGTCATACTGCGCTTGCCGGGGAGCTGCACTTCAACGAGGCTGAGCGTACCCTGCCCGCACTGAACGAACCATCGCTCGCCTTCCATGCGCCAGGCACCAGCAGTGGCGCTCATCGAACGTTCTTCGATGATTTCGGCGCGGTAGATTTTCAGCCGAACGCCATCGAGCAACGTCCATGCACCAGGTTCTGGTGAATGGCCGTGGATGAAGTTCCGGACGCTTCGAGCATCGCGGTCCCATGGAATCTGCGCTTTCTCTGCATGAAGCTTCGGCGCCGAGGTTGCACGCTCATCTACCTGAGGAGTTGGCGTGAGCGCTCCTTCGATACAGCATTGAATGGTACGGTGGGCAAGCTCAGCACAGAGTGGCGCAAGCAGGGTAGCTACGTCGCCAGCTGTGGCGCCATCTGGGATCGGCAAGCGCTCTTGCAGGAGGATCGCACCAGCATCTACACGGTCGCTCATGACAAAGGTCGTAACACCGGTTTCTCGCTCGCCAGCGATAATTGCATGTGCAATAGGGGCTGCACCGCGAAATTTTGGGAGCAAGCTCGGATGAACGTTGAACGCTAAGCGTGGAATTGAAAGCAGCGATTGCGGGAGTATGCGAAAGGCCAGCACGCAGAAAATATCCGGTGCAAGTGCCGAAAGCGCTGCGGCAAATGCTGCATCGCGGAGAGACGTCGGCTCGAAAATCGGAGAAATCCCAAGCTTGAGCGCAGCACGCTTGACCGCCGATGGACGCAACCTCCGCCCTCTGCCTTGGGGCACGTCCGGAACAGTGACAACCGCGCAGACACCCCACGTGTGGTGGAGCCGCTCAAGAGTCGGAACGGCAATCTCTGGAGTGCCGAAAAACACGATGCGGGGTGCACTCATCACGACGAG
>RFIK01000150.1 GCA_003695605.1 Chlorobiota bacterium | reverse complement strand
CGACACTCGAGGCCTGTGCATCGGCGGCGACCCCCATTGCACGTCACATTCACGAGTGCGACATCGCAACGATTGCAGCTGCCCACGATGAGCTCTTCTTCGTGCAGCACTACTCTGCCAGTGGTGATCCGCTCACTCCGGTCGAATTGCTCCCCGGAACAGCCATCGAGCGCCGCATTTCCCAAACAACGATCCTTTGCGGGCCAGGAGCTGCCACGTTCCGCCAGGGCATCCACATCCCGGGGCTACAGCGGCTGGCAGCTCGCTTTGTCGCACGCCGTGCCGCTGAGCTGTTTGCTGCAGGAGTACAGCACGACCCTGCAACCATAACCCCACTCTACGTCGAGGAATTTGCTCCCCGCCTCTCCGAGCAGTAGCTCTTGAAAAGGCTATCTTCGCAGCTTGAGAATAGAAAAGTGCAGTGGACATCTTCACGCCACATTTCCGATGATCGAACGGTACACGCGCCCAGCGATGGGTGCGATTTGGAGCGACGAGAACAAGTACAGCATCTGGCTCGAAATCGAACTTCTTGCTGTCGAGGCACACGTCGAGCTCGGCATTGTTCCACGCCACGACTATGAGGAGCTCCGTGAAAAAGCACGCTTTTCCGTCGAGCGAATTGCGGAAATTGAGCGCCAAACAAAGCACGACGTCATCGCGTTTTTGACCAACGTCACCGAAAACGTCGGCTCCCCTGCTGCACGTTGGCTGCACCTTGGCATGACCAGCAGCGATGTGCTCGACACCTGCCTTGCCGTCCAACTCAAGCAAGCGGGCGAGCTTCTACTCAGCGACTTAGAGCAGCTCGCCGCTGCGCTGGAGCGCCGAGCACGAGAGCACCGCTCGACGCTCTGCGTCGGACGCACCCACGGCGTCCACGCTGAACCGATGGTCTTCGGACTCAAGTTTCTGCTCTACCGCCAGGAGTGCCTGCGGAATATCGAGCGGCTCCGCCGCGCCATCGAGGCGATTGCCGTTGGCAAACTCAGCGGTGCAATTGGAACGTTCGAGCATCTCGATCCCCGCGTTGAAGAGTACGTTTGCGCCAAGCTCGGACTCAAGCCAGATCCCATCACCACGCAAGTAATCCAGCGCGATCGACATGCGGAATTCCTCTGCACACTGGCAATCATCGCCAGCTCCATCGAGAAAATCGCGCTCGAAATCCGTCACCTGCAGCGGACCGAAGTCCGCGAAGCGGAAGAATACTTCAGCGCTGGGCAGAAAGGCTCATCGGCAATGCCGCATAAGCGCAATCCCATCATCAGCGAGCGCATCTGCGGGCTGGCACGCATCCTTCGTTCGAACGCCCTGGCTGCACTGGAGAACAACGCACTCTGGCACGAGCGCGACATCTCCCACAGCAGCGTCGAGCGCGTCATTTGCCCCGACTCTACGATCGTGCTCGACTACATGCTTGCACTCGCAACAGAGCTGGTCGATCACCTGGTCATATACCCCGACCGAATGCGCGAGACCATCGAGCGTTCACACGGAGTAATCTACTCGCAGACTGTCCTCTTAGAATTGGTCCGTCGTGGCGTATCTCGCCAAGAGGGCTACGCTGCCGTCCAGCGAGCTGCAATGAAATCGTGGGACGAGGGCCGTCATCTCCGCCAGACACTCTGGGAAGAGCCGCTCATTCGTCAATACCTCCAGCCTGAGGACCTCGACTCCATCTTCCGCGGCGAGCGATCGTTGTCGAACATTTCCTACCTCTTCAAGCGATGTGGTCTCGACTAAGTTGCATGCTTGCCGCTGGATACCTGCTGGCAGTTGCCAGCGATGGCGACCTTCCAACGATTACGCGAAAGTGGCGCATCCCCGGCCAGATCAATGCGCACCAGCCCGTCGTTGCGCCGGTGCTCTCTCCCGACGGAAGCATCCTCTACTTTTCCCGGAAGTACTTCCCTGGCAACGTCGGCGGTTCGAGTGATCCCGATGACATTTGGTTCGCTCGTCGCACAAGTGATTCTACATGGGGCGTGCCGGAGCGACTCGATGCTCTCAACACCCCGTACAGCGACGTCCTCTTCGGTTTCGCCGCCGATGGAAAGACTGCGCTCGTTCAACGCGGCAGCGGAAACGGCGAAACCGAGCATTTCGTGCTGGCACGGCAAGTCGGCCAGACCTGGACATTCGAACCCATCACCATCGAAGGCTACACGAACCGCTCCAGCTACTACTACGCCTTCATGACCCCGGATATGCGGACGCTCATCCTCTCGCTCCAAGGGACTGATTCCTTCGGTGGCCTTGACCTTTACGTTTCGCACCGCATTGGGGAATCACTCACGTGGACAGCCCCGCGCAATCTCGGCTCGACCGTCAATACACCGGGCATGGAAAGCTCGCCGTTCCTTGCCCGCGACGGACGAACGCTCTACTACGCAACGACTGGCTATGGCTCCAACGGCAAGTACGACATCGTCATGACCCGACGGCTCGACGATTCATGGGAGCAGTGGTCACAGCCAGTTGTCCTGCCCGAACCAATCAACACGCCGGAGATGGACCTCTGCTGGTGGCTCTTTCCTACTGGCGATACTGCTGTGTACATTTCGAGCGATGATGGTGCAGCACGGATGGGCATTTACCTGGTCACACTCGAGAAGAAGTACCAGCCGCTGCCATTGTCGTCGTGGACCGTCCGCTTTGCGTTCAATAGCAGCACTCTCCCACCGCTTGCAGTGCCAGATAGCATTGTGCAGATCTTGCGGCGTGCACGGCACATTACGATCGCAGGCCATACGGACTCTACTGGCAGCGATGCATACAATCAGCAGCTTTCTCGTGCGCGTGCAGAGTCGGTGCGCGACTACCTCCTCCGCCGTGGCGTTGATGCACGCCGTATCACAACCGAGGGCTACGGAAAATCTCGCCCCGTAGCACCGAACGAGAGCGAGGAAGGTCGTGCACTCAACCGCCGCGCCGAAATTCAGTGGGAACAGTAGCAGGATGCATCGCACCCCATTGGTTGCCTGCACTCTCGCTTGTCATGATCGGCTGGGTTAGTTCTGGTGGAGCATCCATCCCCATTGCATTCCACGCCATGCGGAGATGCTCGCGGAAAAGCTCATCGAACACACTGCGGAATGCTGCGCGGTGCTCAGGACCAAACCACCAGAACCAATCGCTTCCTTCCGCAGCGAGAATGTGGCGGTACGCATCGTCGCGTTGAGCGGAACTAAGGGTATGCTTCCGCTCTTCGAATGCGCTCCGTACCTGGCTGAGTAACGACCATGCCCAGCGATCTTCACCATCGCCGATCCAGATGCGAAAGCTTCCTCCAATCCACGAGCCTGGGGCGATACTGCGGAGGACGGGCGTTTCCGTTGCGTGGAGCGCACGCTGTGCACACTCACTGAGGAGAACTGTCTCGAAACGTTCATCACTGGTGAGTGCTTCATAGAGTGCACGGAGAAAGGGCGCGCCGTTGCCGTCGTAGTACTCCCAGCAGTTTTCGCCATCGAGAATGACCGTTGCAACTGCGCGATCCAGAAACGCTGCCCCTTGCTCATCGAGGATTCGCATGCGAATCGAATCGAGACGCGCGAGAAAATCTCGCACTGCCGAGGGTGCATCCCACGAGCTATAGACAAAACCGATTGCATCGCTGAGCGCGTGGTCTCGGAAAAATACTGCAAGCCGCTGCCCACTTGGTGATTCCCACACAAAAGGCTGGTAGAGCCAGCTTGTAGACCGCGGCACGATGCTCCGTTCAAGGAGGACGTGGTCGGATGCTGTCCACTGAGCACCACTTGCAGCAATTGCAGTCAGCGCTGCATTGCTGATGCTGCCTTCACTCGGCCAAATTCCGCGGGGGGAAATTCCCATCTGCTGCTCGATGAATGCCCGCCCGCGTCGGAGCTGCTCGAGCGCATCCTCTGGCCACGCAAACCGTGGATCGAGCCGCTCAATGTCCGGATCTGCGTCAGCAACGACGTCGGTATCGCACAGCAGTGGCAGAATTGGATGGTAGTAGGGCGAACAACTGATGTCGGCAAGACCTGTTGCTGCAAGCTCGCGCAGTCGCACAAGAACGCTCGCCAGCAGCTCGCGCTCGACCGCAATCGTGACGGCGCGGTCATCGGCCGTAAAGCTGCTGCCTCGCTCGAGAAGCTTCGCGATGCTCCGTATCTCGCGCGTCGTTGTTCCAAACCATGCAAGACGCATCCAGACTTGCACATCGAGCCACTCGCGCTCTGACCAATCCTTCCACTTGCCCGATTGTACATCTTCCCAGAGCGCACGGTAGCGATCGAACGGCTCGATCAACCGTGGAGCATGACCGATAAATGCCCATCGGAGCATGCTCTCGAGGCTTTCACTGCACCGATGTTCTGGGAGCGATGCTACCACCAAATGCTCGTCGGTACACAGCCCTGCAGCGTATGCATCGAGCTGTTCTACAAGGATTGGCGAAATGTTGTACGTCACTCGCAGCGAAGGAAATTCGCGATGGATCGCGGGCAGCTCAGCGTAATCTTTCATCGCATGAAGCCGAACCCACGGCAAGAGCGCCACCTTCCCGCGCCGGTAGTCCGGCTG
>RFIK01000149.1 GCA_003695605.1 Chlorobiota bacterium | reverse complement strand
GGAGCACTTGCCGACTACGCTGCTGTGTGGGGAATTCCGTCTGGACGCTGGCTACTGTTGACCGGAACGATTGCCGACGTCGAACGTGTTCATGCAGCGTTCGGCGTCGTTGCGCGGAAAAGCTACACCGAACGACTTCCCAGCGGCGAGGAAGTGTACTTTATTGATCATACTGACGCAGTCTTTCTGCTGGATCGGGAAGGCGTCATTCGCGATCGGCGCGAAGGAAGCTCCCTCGATGTCACCGCGTATGCAGAACGTGTTCAACAACTGGCAAAAACCCGATGATGCGCGTTTGGCTTGCTCTTTGGTTAGGAACGGCATCGCTCCTGTGGGCGCAGAGACAGCCGGCGATCGAGCTACGCAACGGCTGGATGTACAGCGCCGATAGTGGCATGGTGACCGGCGCATTTCTTGAGATCCATAATCGCTCAAGCCAGCCCGATACAATCCTCCATGCGCAGTCTGATTGTGCCGAGCACACCGAAATCCATACGACAGTTCGCAACAGCGATGGGACGATGGGCATGCGTCCACTGAGCGAGCTCGTTGTTCCTGCGCAAAAAACCATTGTTCTCAAACCGAGAAGTTTGCATGTGATGCTCTATCACCTTCGTCGCACGCTTGGGGTAGGCGATCGGTGTCGCCTTGTGCTCAAGAGCAAGCGCTATGGCGATCTACCAATCGAGCTTGAGGTGCGGCGGTAGAAGATGTTTCACTACCACAACACTCCACTAATGAGAAGCGTTCAGTTCGTTCTCGGCGCTGCTGTGGTAATGGCAGCAGTTGCCATCGCCGGTGTTGATCAGGCAACGATGGATCGCGGTGCAAAGGTGTACAAAGGCTACTGCAGCACATGTCACCAGGCAAATGGCCAAGGGCTTTCGACGATCTATCCGCCATTGGCAAAATCCGATTGGCTCAAGAACACACCGAAGGAGAAAGTCATCGAAGCGGTGGTCTACGGTCTCAAAGGCCCCATGACCGTCAACGGAAAGAAGTACAATGGCGTGATGAATCCACTGCCGTCAAACTACAAGGACGAGGACATCGCAGCGGTAATCACGTACGTGTACAACTCCTGGGGTAATCCAGGAACCGTCGTCACTGCCGCAGATGTTCAAAAGGTCAAAGCAGCACGGAGCAAGAAAAAGTAAGCAACTGCTCGGTCTGCATTGCACGGGCAGAGATTACTGCGTCGAACGTGAAAGTGCTATTTTCGCCCTCGTCTCTGTGCGTGTGCAACGATACGGCCCACGCAGAGCGAGCATAAGTCAGAACACTTCCTGTGCAAGCCAATGAAGCTTTCATCTCGACAGGCATTTTGGTATGCAGCTTTTCTTCTGATATTCACTGCAATTGCTGCGTACACGGTCGCTAATAAAACGTGGTGGTTCCCACCCCTTGCATCCGTGCAGGGCGGCGAGATTGACAATCTCTTCATGATCACGCTTGTCATCACTGGAATTGTCTTCATCGCTGTGCACATAGTACTTGCGTACTTTGTCTGGCGCTACCGAGGACAGGCGGACAGGAAGGCTGCTTACGTCACGCACAATACACCGTTCGAGATTTCAGCAGCGGCGACTGTTGCAGTTGCGCTCGTCATCCTCGTCGGTGGGGGAACAACGCTCTGGACGAAGATCCAAAGCCCACCACCGGCTGATGCATTCACTGTCGAGGTCTGGGCAGAGCAGTTCCGCTGGACGTTCCACTACCCCGGTGCCGATGGGCGCATGGGCAACGTGGACGTTCGTTTCATCAGCGACGACAACCCCTACGGTCTCGATCCGAACGACCCTTACGCGAAAGATGACATCTTCGCAACGGAGATGCACGTTCCCTACGGGAAGCCGATTGCGGTAATTCTACGGTCGAAAGACGTACTGCACAGCTTTTTCCTCCCGCATTTCCGCATGAAGATGGACGTTGTGCCTGGGATGAAAACACGGATGTGGTTCACACCGACGCAAGCTGGAGTCTTCGAAATTCCCTGCGCTGAACTCTGCGGTGTCGGACACTACATCATGCGCGGCGTACTGACGGTTGAGTCGCCGGAGCAGTTCAACGAGTGGATTAGCCAGCAAACACCTGTTGGAATGTCTCAGTAATCACGTGCACTTACCATGGAAACCAACGTCATGGCCACTGCCGAGCCTGCGGCCCAGACGCATCACCACGAGCCACAGAGCTTCTGGACGAAGTATGTCTTCAGCCAGGATCACAAAGTCATCGCCATGCAGTACATGATCACTGCGCTGATCATGGGATTTATCGGCATGGTGATGTCGTGGATCTTCCGGATTCAGCTCGCATGGCCGGATCATAACCTGCCCTTCATGCGCTTTTTGATGCCGACAAACATGGAGAGCGGTACACTCCAGACCCCGGGGTATTACATGCTCGTGACCATGCACGGCACGATCATGATCTTCTTCCTGCTCACTGCAATTCTCACCGGTGGTTTCGGCAATTTCCTCATCCCACTCCAGGTTGGTGCGCGTGATATGGCGTTCCCCTTCCTGAACATGCTCAGCTATTGGTTCTACTTCCTCTCGTGCGTTGTTATCACTGTTTCCCTCTTTGTGAGCACCGGTGCCGCCTCAGCTGGATGGACGTCCTATCCGCCACTGAGTGCACTGGCAAAGGCAACGCCGGGTTCAGGGCTTGGTCAAGACTTGTGGCTTATCGCAATTGCGCTGTTCATCGTTGCCTCGACGATGGGGAGCTTGAACTATGTGACGACCGCACTCAACATGCGCACCAAAGGGATGACGCTCATGCGGATGCCGCTGACGGTCTGGGGTATAGTCGTTGCTGCGGTCTTGGGGCTCTTTGCATTTCCTGCACTCTTTGCTGGTGCAGTGCTTCTGCTCCTTGATCGCCACTTGGGCACGAGCTTTTTCCTCCCTCACCTCGTTCTCGGCGGTGAGCACATCGTCCGCAATGGTGGGAGTCCCTTGCTCTGGCAGCACTTGTTCTGGTTCCTTGGGCATCCAGAAGTGTACATCCTCATTCTGCCGGCAATGGGCATTACGTCGGAGATTCTCTCCAATGGTGCGCGTAAGCCAATCTTTGGTTACAAAGTGATGGTTGGCTCCCTGGTAGCGATTGCGTTCCTGAGCTTCATTGTCTGGGGGCACCACATGTTCGTCAGCGGGATGAATCCGTGGCTTGGCTTTGCTTTTGTCATTACAACGCTCATCATTGCGATACCGTCGGCGATCAAAACGTTCAACTGGCTGGGGACGCTCTGGAAGGGGAATATCCGCTTTACAACGCCGATGCTCTATGCCATTGGCTTTATCTCGACGTTCGTCACTGGAGGGCTGACGGGCATTTTCCTTGGAAATTCAGCGCTCGATATTCCACTCCACGACACGTACTTTGTTGTCGCACACTTCCATGTTGTGATGGGGTTAAGCTCAGTATTCGGCATCTTCGGAGGCATCTACTACTGGTTCCCGAAAATGACCGGGAAGATGATGAGTGAGCGGTGGGGGAAGGTGCATTTTTGGCTGACCTTCATCGGCTCGTACGGTGTGTTTTGGACAATGCACTACCTTGGATTCATGGGTATGCCGCGGCGGTACTTCAACTATGAAAGCTTCCAGTTTTTACCGCCGAGCATGCATGCGCTTCAAATCATCATCACAATCAGCGCACTCGTCGTGGGTGCCGCGCAGCTGATTTTCGTGGTGAATTTCCTCTACAGCTGGCTGCGCGGACCGAAAGCGCCGGATAATCCCTGGCAAGCGACTACGCTCGAATGGCAAGCACCGACGCCTCCACCGCATGGAAACTGGGGCGAACATCTCCCAGAAGTGCACCGCTGGCCCTACGATTACAGCGTGCCAGGAGCATCGGCCGATTTTGTGCCCCAAACAGTACCGGTCGAGGTTGAGCCGAGCGGTGAGCACCACCGCAGAGCAGTAGCGGTCAATGGACACACCAACGGGCACAGCAATGGTCACCACGCTTGAAAAAACGCGACGTCGCCTTATCGTTCCACCGCCACCGGATCGTGGTAACGGCTGGTGGGGGAACGACGAT
>RFIK01000148.1 GCA_003695605.1 Chlorobiota bacterium | reverse complement strand
GCCCAAAGGAGAACAGGTGCACCACTGTACTCCTGCGTCGAAGTCATGGATACATGGTACTCCGACGAAAGCTGAACAAACTGCTGCGAACGCCAATGGATACGGAAGAGCCCATCGCCATAGCAGTAGATCGCCGAGTCCTGCGCTTGGAAAAAACGCCACTGACCGCGCGGGAGTTCACCGATACGGAGAGCACTTTCAGCATTATCGCGTGAAAGATACACGCCCCAGCCTGCGGCGGTCGTCGTCAGCAGAAGAAGCTCCCCGTAGCGTACAGCCTGGATAGCTGCAAGCTGTTCTCCTTGCGGAATTCCACGCGGTGGTGGCAGCTCGTGCCAGGAAAACCCGTTATCTGTCGAGCGATAGAGCTGCCCACCCGCAAGCAGCAGCAATGCTTCCAAGCCAAGTGAATCCGCGCATGGGGCAAAGCTCGCTTGATTTGCCGCAGAAGGAAGCTCTAGCGGAGTCCAGAGGATGCCGCCATCGTAGGAACGGAAAATCTTCACCCCACTTGCGAGCTGCACGTAGAGCACACCCGATGGACTGTGGTAGAGCCGTCCGACGTCAGCACCATCAATCCGTGCGAGTAGCTCCCATTGTGCGGACAGCTGCAACGTCCACAGTGCCGCAAGTACAAGCACGCTGAGCAAACGTTTCATCGGAAAATCTCCATGCTAAAGTTTGATGCAGACATTTTTTGCTTCAGTGAAAAAACGGTATGCTTCCCAGCCACCTTCTCGACCGGAGCCACTGTGCTTGACACCACCAAAAGGCGTTCGTAGATCGCGGAGCATCCAGCAGTTGACCCAGACGATCCCGCACGCCAGCTGAGCTGCAACACGGTGTCCGCGGCGAAGGTTTTCTGTCCAGATACTTGCAGCCAAGCCGTAGCGAACACCATTGGCAAGCTCGAGAGCCTCGTCTTCACCGTCGAAGGGGAGAAACGTTACAACTGGACCGAAAATTTCCTCTTGATTGGCGGAGCATGTCGGTGGGAGGTCAACGATCACCGTGGGTTCGACGAACCATCCGCGTGCGCAGCGACCTTCGAGTTGAGCGGGCTTGCCGCCAGTGAGGATGCGGCCACCATCGCGGCGAGCTTGTTCGATGGCACCGAGCACTTTGCGGTAATGCGCCTCAGAAACCAGAGCGCCGATGTCTGTCCGCTCTTCGAGTGGATCCCCGACGACGAGCGTTTCAACCTGGCGAGTAAGACGCTCGACGACGTCCGAGTAGATTGCACGTTCGACGAGAATGCGCGAGCCACACAGGCAGATTTCGCCTTGGTTGAGAAAACCAGCGCGAACAATCTGCGGGATTGCGGTGTCGAGGTCTGCATCAGCAAACACGATGGTTGGATTTTTTCCTCCAAGCTCGAGCGAAAGTTTCTTGAACATCGGTGCTGCAGTGCGGGCAATGTACTCCCCGGTTGCGGTACTGCCAGTAAACGAAATTGCACGCACCTGCGGGTGTTCCACTATTGCAGCGCCAGCGCGGGCGCCATAGCCGTGGACGATGTTGAGCACCCCAGGCGGCAGTCCGCACTCGTTGCAGAGCTCTGCAAACATCGTTGCGGTCAATGGGGTAAGCTCGGATGGTTTGGCGACGACGGTGTTGCCGAACGCGAGTGCTGGAGCGATCTTCCATGTGAAAAGGTAGAGCGGCAAATTCCAGGGCGAGATGCACCCAACCACCCCGAGTGGCTCGCGCAGGGTGTAGTTGAGTGCGCCCGGCGATGGATGTGCTTCCGTTGCAACGTGGAGTGCTGCCGCAGCGAAGAATCGGAGGTTCGCAATCGAACGCGGAATATCAAGTGTGCGGGCGAGCGAAACAGGCTTCCCTTGATCGCGAGATTCGGCAATGGCGAACTCATCGAGACGTTGCTCGAGCTTGTCTGCTATGCAGGTGAGCAAAGCTGCTCGTTCTGCTGCGGGGCGTTGTGCCCAGCTCGGCCACGCACGCAGGGCCGCTGCAACCGCCTCTGCAACTTCTTCGCTCCCGCCAGAAGCAACGCGCCCGTAGACGTGGCCTGTGGCAGGTTCAATAACGTCAATCCATTCAGCGGAAGAGACAAAGTGCCCACCAATGAAGTGGCAGAGTTGTTCCATCGGCGCTTGTGGCGGTGTTCCTGCTACCGGCGAAGATACTCAATTGCGATTGCGCACCTTCGGTGCTTATGGCATTGTTGTTGTATCTTGTATCGCAGCGATAGTGGACTTCTTCCCCCCGGACATGGACATTGCTCAAGCACACGAGCGTTTTGCCGAGTGGTTATCGGTGCAAGGGTATCGTCCGCATACCCAGCGCCGCTATTGCGATGCGGTCGCAGAATTCTGTGCCTACCAGAGCAAGAGCGCATCCAGCGCGACAGCAGTCGGTGAGCTAACAGCGCAGCACATTCGCGGGTTTATAGCGCATCTGTACAAGCGTGGAAATGCCAAGCGAACGATCGTAACGAAACTCAGCGCACTGCGAACGTTCTTTCACTTCTGCCAGGAGCGCGGGTGGTGCAATGGAAACCCTGCTCGTTCGGTGAGCATGCCAAAGCTCGATAAGCCATTGCCCTCGGTGTTGCAGGAAGCGCAAGTCGGTCATGCGCTCGAGCGGATTGATCGTTCGACACCATGGGGGTGTTGTCTTGCGGCACTGGTGGAGTTGCTCTATTCGAGTGGGATGCGCATTAGCGAAGCGCTCAGCTTGGAATGCGATTCCATAGATCCGGCAGCACTGACTGTGCGCGTTGTAGGCAAAGGCGGCAAAGAGCGTATTGTCCTCCTCGGTAAGCGAGCGTTCGAGGCAATTGAACAGTACAAACGTTGCCGCGCCGCGCTTGGCCCTGCAGTCGGCGAGCGTGCGCTCTTCCTTTCACCACGGGGGAAGCCGCTCCGCCCAGCGCAAGCGTGGCGTGCCATTCGGAAGTTGCTCGATGGCATCAGTGACGCACCACGACGTTCACCGCACATCTTTCGCCATAGCTTCGCCACACACCTTCTCGATCGCGGTGCTGACCTCCAAGCAGTTTCGATGCTCCTGGGGCATAGCTCGCTCCGCTCAACGCAGGTTTACACGCACGTTTCCATTGAGCGGCTCCGTCAGGCGTATACTCAGGCGCATCCGCGTGCAACCTCATCGGAAAAGGACCAATGAAGCAACCAGTTGCCGTCGCAGTCATCGGGTGTGGCTATCTTGGAAGTATCCACGCGCGGCTGTGGACGCAGTGTCAGCGAGCAGTACTGGTAGGGGTGTTCGACATCGTAGCTGAGCGTGCCTCCAAACTGGCAGCAGAACTCAGTGTCCGGGCGTTCGACTCGCTCAGTGATGCACTCGATGCGTGCGAGGCCGTTACAGTTGCAACGACGACTTCCCAGCATGCCAGCGTCGCATGTGCAGCGCTTGAGAAGGGCAAGCACGTCCTACTCGAAAAACCTGTCGCTGCGACGCTCGACGAAGCCGAGCGCATTCAGGAAGCTGCTGCTGATGCGGGAACAGTCGTTCACGTCGGGCATAGTGAGCGCTACAATCCGGCGTTCCGCGCTGCGCTGCGCTACGTTACCCGTCCACTCTTTATCGAGGCGCATCGTCTCAGCCCCTTCCGCGAGCGGGGCACCGATGTATCGGTCATTGGCGATCTGATGGTGCACGATCTCGACTTGGTGCTTGCACTGACCCGAGAGCCAGTCATTCGCATCGAGGCCCACGGTGTTGGTGTGATCAGCAACTCGGTCGATATTGCAAACGCACGCTTGGAGTTCGCCAGCGGGTGTATCGCCAACCTCACAGCATCACGCTTGACCCCAAAGCCGCTGCGCAAGCTGCGACTGTTTCAGCCGATGGCGTACATGTCGCTCGATTTTTCGGTACCGGATTTGGAGGTTTATCGCATTGATGGCCAGCACGATGGCGCTGGGACGATCGTTGCACATGCCGGTGGGAATGCGATTTGGTATGAGCATCCGCTCATCGAGCCAGGCAATGCAATCGCCGAGGAGCACCGCGCATTTGTGGCAAGTATTCTCGATGGAGCACCTGCGATCGTTTCGCTCAGTGATGGTATTGCAGCGCTCCGTCTTGCAGCGGAGATCGAACAGGACGTGCGTAATCGCATGGAACAGCTTCAGATTTAGCGATGGTGCACAGGCTTGCACTCTTGCTTCTGGTGGTGACACTGGGACGAGCACAAGTGGAGCTTAGCGATTCACCGCGCACGGGAGCGCTCGTGCTGGCGCCGAACTTCGCCAGCGGCTATCATGCACTATGGGCCAATCCAGCAAATCTTGGATTTGTTCCGACAACAATAACCTTCGCGCTCGGTACGCCGATGGGGTATGGCGAGTATCATCACGCACGCCGTTGGAGCATCGGGATTGGAGAGATCGGGGGAAGTGTTGCTTCGAATGCACTCAGCTTCGGGCAGCTTGCGGCAATAGTCTTTCAGCTCAACCAACAACGGCTCTCGCTTGCCGATAAACAGCGTGCTGCAGAGAACTTTTCCGGACGTGGAATCGCGTTCAATCTCGATGCATTGCTCATCGGGATTAGCTACCAAAGCTCCGGATGGGGTGGAATTGCCATCGGCGTTCGCGATCGTATTAGCGCAGAGTTCCAGCTCAGTAGTATGCTCGCGCGCATTGCCTTCTTAGGGAGGTACGACGCGTACTTCGACTCAACTGCGCTCAACTGGCGCGGCGATACCGTCGGCTACGCACGCACGCCGAAGCGCTACTCAGAGCTGTTTGATTCGAGCCGTATTGGAATGAGCTGGCTGCGGGACTATGCGAT
>RFIK01000147.1 GCA_003695605.1 Chlorobiota bacterium | reverse complement strand
GTCCGCTGATCAATTGCTGTTTCTGCTCCGGTCCGCGACGCGTTCAGCAAGCGGCTTTGTTCTGCAACGACGAGAACCTCCTTTCCCTGGACATCCTGCGCTGAAAGAACGAAATCCTGCCGAAGGCTTTGCGAAAGTTGCAACATGATGCCACCGCGCTCCTGCTTTTGATAGCCGACAATCGAGACACGAATGGTGTACGGCCCTCCGACACGCATCCCCGGTATGGTGTACTCACCGTTGCGTCGCGTTGTCGCACCGTAGACAGTACCCGAAGGCTCATGGCGTGCAACAACCGTTGCCCCAGCAAGCGGTTCGCCACTGTCTGAAGTAATCTTGCCGTAGATTGTAGCGGTCGTCACACCTTGCCCGTAGGCAATTCCTGCAGTGAGCAACAAGAGCACAACACGATGCATAGCACCTCAACACGATTGTGAAACATAACACATCGCCGCACGACTGTGAGCGTGCAGCAAGACTCTTTGGGGGGAGAATACGATGGTAGTTCGCGGGTAGGAAAGTCTTCGGTGCACCGCAATATTACAAAAGAACATCAGTACCGCGAAATTTCGGCGCGGACGTTGCGGTACGACAAGCGGTGTGTTACGGGGATGTTACTTACCTGCTTTCTCCACTACGTCGGCAATTTGCATGCGGAGTGCTGCAATCCACGCCAGTTCGTCAGCCCTCGATCTCAGCGGCGGCGGAACCATCGGTGGGAGAAACACGACTTGAACCTTCCCTCCCGAAAAACGCAACGAGTTCCGTGGGAGGATGGCCGACGTTCCCACTATCGCGATCGGAACAATCGCACGCCGTGAGTCGAACGCAAGCACGAATGCACCCCGTCGGAACTCGCCAAGTCTGCCATCAATGCTGCGTGTTCCTTCAGGGAATACCAACAGTGCCGCAGGATCCGTCTTGAGCGAATCGAGTGCGTGGCGGACGGCCTTCCCTGCTGATTGCCGCCGTTGCCGTTCAACCGCGATAAACGTCGAAGAGCGCAGCGCCCACCCCAAAAACGGCACACGTTCGAGTTCGCGTTTGTACACGATGCGCACCGGTACTGGCGATGCAACCAAGAGAACGGGAATATCGAATAGTGATGCGTGATTGGCAACGAAGACGTATCGACCGAATTCGCGGTCGAGAAGCTCGCTCCCCTTGACATGGAGCTCGACACCTGCTGCCCGAAGGACCGCGCGTGCCCAACGAGGGAAGATCCTGTACGTCAGCGTTGGTGCGGCGCCGAGCATACGCCGGAGCAGAAAGAGTGTGCCGTACCACACGGTGGCGGCAACGACCGCCGCCGCGCGAACGGCATACTCCCACCACCAGTACTGCTTGGTCATGGCACGCGGAGAATCTGCATCACGAACACGAACACACTATCGAGCATCCGTTCCTCGGGCACACGGTCGAGCGTGAGCACCAGTGGGGAAATCGCCACTTCGTAGATCCCACCCAGTGACGTTGGCACAACAGCAACACGTGTCCGACGAAGCGCCGTCGTATCACGTACACTCTCGACAAACTCGTATGTGCCAAGCCGGATGCTATCCCGAGCAACAATTCGGAAGTCCGACAGCAGTCGGATGGTATTGCCTGTCCGCTGCAAACGACGCTCGAAACACGCGCGTGCAAGGCCCCGCACATCGCCCCGCTCGAGCGCTGCCGCAATCGCTTCCGTCGGTTGAACCCGTTGCACAACGACTGCTGCGGTCATCGCAGAATCAAGCATCGCACCGATCGTCCCATCGGCAAGGTCGCTGGCCAGCGGGAGGAGCGTCCATCCTGGCGGAAGAGGAAGCGCAAGGTCTCCTTCCGGCGAGCGGACGAATTCATCGTGCTCAAGGTTGATGAACGCAAGTCTTGCATCCACCTGTTCGACGTGCTCAGGAGGCGGTGGCATACACGAGACTGCCAGGAGAAACACGATAAGATGTGCGCGCCAGCGCATTACCGATTGTCGGGAAAATTGCGCCACATCATGGATTCTACCGGTAGCGGCGAACGCTGGCGATACTTCGCACTCGACTTTCTGTCGTACGGCGTTCCAACAGCACCGCGAACTTCGAAGTAGATGAGTTGGCCGATCGGCATTCCTGCATAGACGCGCACCGGTTGCTTGACGGAGATTTCAAGAGTCCAGTGATTGCAGAACCCAACGTCGCCTTTCCCCGCGGTCGCGTGGATGTCAATGCCCAGCCGACCAACGGAGGATTTCCCCTCCAAAAACGGGACATGCAGGTGCGTTTCGGTGTACTCTTCAGTGACGCCTAAATACAAGCGATGCGGCTCGAGGACGTAGCCATCATCAGGAATCTCGATGTAGTCAACCGGATTATGCCGGCGCGCATCGAGCAGTGCATCGCGATAGACAGCAAGCGTTCTTCCCAAGTGGACGTCGTAGCTATTGGTGCCGAGACACTCCCGCCGAAATGGCTCAATCACGATCGTGCCTTGCTCGATATGGCGGAGAATCTCTGTGTCGGAAAGGATCATCGGCTCACGTGTTGAGACGGTACCATTGCTCGAGGGACGGGGATATTCGATCACACACGAATGCTCTCTGCAAGCAAAATTACTTCGCCTGCAGCTCCGTACGCAGCATCAGAGGTTCTTGACCTGCTCGAGTACTGCTTCGAGCGTTGCCTTGGCGTCGCCGAAGAGCATCGACGTGTTCGGAAGGTAGAACAGTGCGTTATCCACGCCAGCGTAGCCTGGATTCATGCTCCGCTTGATAACGACGACGTTCCGTGCGCGATCTGCGTCAATGATCGGCATGCCCCAGAGCGGACTCGATGGATCGGTCCGTGCAGCAGGATTGACCACATCGTTTGCACCAACGACGAG
>RFIK01000015.1 GCA_003695605.1 Chlorobiota bacterium | reverse complement strand
TCGTTTCCTGTCCCGCCGGTGATTACACTGTACTCGACCGTGGGACTCCCACCCGGTGCGCGGAAGATACGGCTCCACACAGCGTCGTAGCCGCCTTGGTTCGAATTGAATGACGCATCGAAGTTGTACGTGGCAAAATTACCCGACGACCCAGCGGTGTAACCGGCGACGAAGATCTTTCCGCCGCGGCCGTCAGGGATGGTGTTTGAACCTGCCTCTGTGACGTTGTTATCATCCACGGCGACGCTCGTGAGGTAGTCGTCGGCTGTCGAACCCCAGTAGCTCCCCCAGTCTCGGCCGAGCGTTGTTCCACTGACGGTAAGCCGCGTCACGAACCCGTCATCGAAGGCAGTCGAGTTCGTTCCGTTGTTGAGGACGGTATTGAAGCCGGTCGCACTGGCGATGAGATTGCCGGCATTGATCGAGTTTGTCCGCCCGACGGCGATGACAGCGTTCACATCGAGTGGATCAGCTGCGACCCCGAGGACGCGGTCGTTCTGGACAGCGCCGTAGTAGGTCGCTGCAGTCCGTCCGCCGCTGGAGGTCATCAGCGCAACGAAGCCATCGAAGTTCACTGCGCCGGTCGTCGTACCGCCACCGTTGTTATTGACGACGGTGTTGAACGAGCCGACCGTTGCGATTGCTTGCCCAGTATTGGGGCTGTTGGTGTAGCCACCGACCCACACATCACCACTTGTGCCGCGCGGCGAGAGACTGGTCACGTAGGTTTCTTGTCCGTTAGGCGAGCCGGTATTGTTCCCGTAGTAGGTCAGCCAGGTTATTGCGTTGAGAGCCGTCGCTGGCAAGCGGGCAATCATCCCGCAGTAGAGGCCGTTATAGGTTGTCTGGAAAACGCCCGCCGTTGCCAGTCCTTGACTTGCTGTATAGCCACCGCACGTAAGGTTAGTGCCATCGTAGGCAACTGCGAGGAAGTAATCGTCGTTCGTTCCACCGACAAAGCGTGCCGCCTGCGGTGTGCCCCCAGCATCAAATCGAGCTACGAATGCATCCACATCCCCGGCATTGCCATTGGTAAAGAACCCACTACCCCAGGCTGCCGAGCGCGATTGCCCGACGACCCACACCTGACCGGAGCCATCGGCGGTAATTCCCCAGGCGCGGTCGTCGTTTGATCCGCCGAAGTACGTCGAGTATTCACGGGTGCCGCCGTATCGGTATGCTGCGACGAATGCATCGAAGGCACCAAGGCCATACGAGCTTTGGGAAGGCGAAGCGAGCGGGAAGGTGCCTCCTGCGGTGTAGCCGCAGATGTAGATGTAGGAAGTCCCGCTTGATGGGTTGAAGCTCCGTTGCGTTGCGATACCGGTTCCAACGTCCTGGGCGCTGCCGCCGTGGAAGGTGCCCCAATCGCGACCTGGGTCAATGACGAGCGTTTGGGAGCGGTCGTAGGAAGGAACGTCGAAGGCGATCACGTCACCGTCGAGTCGGAAGCGGACGGCAACTTCTTGCTCGCCGTTAGCACTGCGGATGAATGAGTACGGCGCATCTTCGGTGATGACGCCGAGCGCGGTCCGGATGCGGTAGCCGCCTTCGTTGGTCAGTTCGATGCCATCGGCGTTCGAGACGCGGAGGCGAATTTGGCTCGGATCGCCGCCCGGGCGGACGATGAATTCTGCCTTCATCCCTTTGCCGCGGGCTTTCATGACCAGGTCAATGTTCGGATAGACGTTTTCGTACACGATGGTCGAAAAGCTCCGCACACCGGTGATACCCTCTGGGCCGGCAGCGGCGGTGAAGAAGTTCGTCACTCCGGGGAGCAGACCCTCGCCGCGGAGATTGACGTTCTTACTTGCACCGACGAGCTCCAGATCCACCCGATGGTAGCGGATGCGTGTTTGGTCCAGTTCCTTGGAGCTGATACCTTTCCCTGGCTCGTGTTTGGCGCCAGGTCCGGAGACTTCGATGAAGACATGCGCGATCCGATCGGGCATGAAGAAGAGCTTTGCTCCGTTCGAGTGAGCTGTGAAGCGGACGCTTTCGACCTTGCGCCCTTGATCATCAACAACCTGCCCCTTGTTCTCGAGGAATTCCAGACCGCTCGAGCCGAGCATTGCCTGCGCCGAGGCGGCAGTGCTGACCGACTGGTCATTGGACGATGTGGGGGCAGTTTGCGCGCGGAGCGCCGAGCTCCCGATAAGCAAAAGCGTGCACGCTGCTGCAAGAATGCGTGCGGAGAAACGGAACAAGCCGTTCATACGACCTCCGGGTAAAGATGTGGAACAACGTTCTGATGCTTTCACAGGTGTGAATTCAACGTCGAATGCGATAGAATGCTTCCATAGCAAAGACTGTACCAATCGCAAGGGTGTGTGGGGAGAAAGACTGAGCGTTGTACGTTCTACCATTCCATCGCCGAAGGAGTTTGACATCACCACTGAGCGACGTTCCATGCTCGTGCGGTGCCCTGCGACTCGTGATGGGCACCGAATGTTCCCAGCCATGTGCACAGTGGAATTATCCTGCCGAGCAGGATTGCTTTTTGGCGGCCGAGTGCATCGAGAATCGAAGCGTCTCGAGGCGATCGTGCCTCCACATGTGCTGCAGGAAGGAGCATTTGCAGTCGGCAGGGCGACGACCAACCACCGCGGTGCGCGCTTTGGTTTCATGCAGTGCAGTAAGCCGTGGTTGAATAACGCGTGCAAGCTCTTCCCACCTGACTGCGCGGCAAAAATACAACGTGCGGTACGTATGGCGCAAGAGCATCGTCGAAAAATTTGCTTGATGGGAGCGCCAGGGCACAGGGAGCCTGCAGACACGCCACGAAGATACTGCACGGGGACGGCTATGCGGAGACATCGTTCCGAGATCGGCGCCTTCTGCAGCGCGCGCGGCGACGTTCGACGCTCGTGACATCCACCGCTGGTGCCGCTGCGTATTCGGCGCTATTTTTGCGCATGCTTGTTCTCATCACACCGACACGCATGGCACTTCCCCGCTTGGTCGTTCCGTGTTATGTTTTCCTGACACTGTCAATGCTTTTTGACATGACAGTTTCCACAGCTGCCCAGTGGTTCATCGAAAACCGTGGCCAATGGGACACACTCGTTCGGTATGCTTCCGCCAATGGGGACGCTGCTGTCACACCGACGGGGCTGCGATGGTTGCGCGGTGGAACGTGGGAGCAACTCTCGTTTGGTGATGCCACGATCGAACCAACCGAGCAAGCAGCAGCGCACGTGAGCATGTACGTGCCCGCGGGGGCATTCGAAGGGCTGCGTCTGTGGCGTTGTCTGCTCTGGCGCGGTCGCGATGGAAGCACGCGCGCGATCGCTGCCTGGACACACCGTGGATTGGAGCTCCGGCTGGCTGATGGCAGCCCGCCGCGCGTGCTCATCGAGCAACGAGCGGCGCTGCAGGGCTCATGGGCGCGTGGCGGCCGATTTCTGGGATCGAGCGGCCGCGATTCCATCACCGCAATGCAAACGCTCGGCGGGGCGATCTACCTGGCAGGCTGGACGTCGAGCGCAAGTCTCTACGGCTCCAGTGGTGCTGGCGGCGGCGATGGATTCTGCATCAAGCTGTCGAGCACCGGCGATCTCCAGTGGGCAACGCTCATCGGCGGCAGCGGCGAGGACGTCGCGCTCGCGCTCGCAGCAACATCGGAACGCATCGCGCTTGCGGGGCGGACACGCTCGACGAATTTCCCCACGACGTCGGGCACTGTCCAGCCCAGCTACGGCGGAGGCGATGCGGATGGATTCGTCGTCACGCTTGACCCGACAAGTGGTGTGCGGAGCGCTGCGACGTACATCGGCGGTGACGGGCGCGATGAACTCCGCACCGTCGCGATTGGCTCGGACGGTCGGATCGCAGCAGCAGGGACGACCGAAACGGCAACTCTTGTGGCAACTGCGCACCAGCAGCAATTCGGCGGTTTGGAGGATGGCTACATCGTCGTCCTTGCGCCGACGCTGGCAAGCCGCATCTGGAGCTCATACTACGGCGGCCGTGGGTTCGATTCCATCGCAGGCGCAGGATTTCTGCCCGATGGGAGCCTTGTCATCGCAGGCACGACGACCAGCCCGAACACGGGCCAGGCGATCGCGGCCGCCCTCGGCGAGGGTTCACAGCGAGCGACCCCGCCGGACGGCTTCCTTGCGCGGCTCGGCGCGAGCGGGCAACGTCTCTGGGGACGCTACTACGGCAGCGATGGGCAGGATTCGATCACGAGCCTTTCCATCACGCAGTCCGGTATGATTCTCGTGACGGGTTATACCAACGGCACCAATACGGCGCAGAGCTACTTTGCTGAAGCGCAGGCAGCGCAGAACAACTTCGCCGGTGGCGCGTGGGATGGCTTCGTTGCGGTGATCCGTCCGGAGGGGACGCGGCTGTGGGGCTCGTACTACGGCGGGTCGGGTTCGGATCGCTGCACTGCAGCGCTGATGGATGCACACGGCTACGTGTACGTAACCGGCTGGACGACCTCGAGCGACCTGCCACGGGAGGAGAGTGAGAATGCTGCGATCGCCGGCGCTGAAGATGTGATGCTCGGCTTTTTCTCGCCCGATGGACGGCGGCGCTATGCGTCGCTGCTCTACGGCGGCAGCGGCAGCGATTTGCCGTCGGGCATCGGCTGGCTTCCCGATAGCACGATTGCGATTGCTGGCTCGACGACGAGCGAAAGCTTTCCGCCGCTCGATGGACAACGCAGCGGGGACTTCGACGGCTTCGTGCTTCGCGTTGGCGGGCTTGGTATCCTCTCAGCCGACGCACCGAATGCCGAGAGCATCCCGTTTCGTCTCGCCGGCTCGGCGTTGCACGTCTTGCTCCCGGAGGAGTGTCGCCCCGCACGGCTTGAGATCTACACGCTCGGCGGCATGCTCTACTTTTCTGACCAGCAGATTTCCTCCACCGCAGAAATCGAACTTCCAGCGGGAGCCTACGCGGTTCGTCTCCACTGCGGGCGGGGAGCGGAATTCCGTGCCGTGGTCGTTGTGCCGTAGTGCAGCCGCTGCCCGCGGTACGCTCTCGAGCGAGCGCTGTACTGACGCGACGAGCCAGGCACGATACTGCACGTGGGACCAGCGACGAATTCCACACCACCGGAGCTCCGAAACGCAGGTGCTGCGCCGGACGGGCTACGAGTTGAGCGTCGCCAGGAACTCTTTGTTCGAGCGTGTCTTTGCGAGCCGCTCCAGGAGCGTCTCCATCGCTTCAGCGGGGTTGAGGTCGCTCAAGAATTTGCGGAGCACCCAAATGCGGCTGAGCTCTTCTGGCGAGAGCAGGAGCTCTTCCTTCCGCGTGCCGGAGCGATTGAGGTCAATGGCTGGGAAGATGCGCTTTTCGGCAAGCTTGCGGTCGAGCACAAGCTCCATGTTCCCCGTGCCTTTGAACTCTTCGAAGATGACCTCATCCATACGGCTGCCCGTTTCGATGAGTGCAGTGGCGATAATCGTCAGCGAGCCGCCTTCCTCGATGTTCCGGGCAGCGCCGAAGAAGCGTTTGGGCTTGTGGAGCGCGTTTGCGTCCACGCCGCCGGAGAGGATCTTCCCCGAGTGCGGAATGACCGTGTTGTGCGCCCGCGCCAGCCGTGTGATCGAGTCGAGCAAAATGACGACGTCCTGCCGTGCTTCGACGAGCCGCTTTGCTTTCTCGAGGACCATCTCGGCAACCTGCACGTGCCGATCGGGTGGCTCGTCGAACGTCGAGCTGATCACCTCTGCTTGGACCGAGCGTTGCATATCGGTGACTTCTTCAGGGCGCTCGTCAATGAGCAGGACGATGAGCCGCACTTCGGGATGATTGCGCGAGATGCTATTGGCGATCTTCTGGAGCAGGATCGTCTTCCCGCTCTTCGGTGGTGATACGATCAGCCCGCGTTGCCCTTTGCCGATCGGTGCGAACATGTCAATGATCCGCATCGAGAGCTCGCTCGGGACGGTTTCGAGCTTGAGCTGCTTGGTTGGGTAGGTCGGCGTCAGGTTGTCGAAGAGCGTCCGATCCTTCATCAGCTCTGGCTCGACGTAGTTGACCGTCTCGACCTTCAGGAGTGCAAAGAAGCGCTCGCCCTCCTTCGGTGGCCGCACGTGACCGCGGATGGTATCACCGGTGCGCAGGCCGAAGCGTTTGATCTGCGACGGCGAGACGTAGATGTCGTCCGGCGAGGGCAAGTAGTTGTAGTCGGCCGATCGCAGGAAGCCGTAGCCTTCTGGGAGCACCTCGAGGACGCCCGTGCTGATGGTGACACCTTCGGAGTGACGTTCGCGCATTTGGAGTGCCGATTGCGCCTCGAGGATGCGGAAGATGAGATCCTGCTTGCGCAGGTCCGAATAGTCGGGGATGCCGAGCGCTTTGGCAATCTTGGTCAGCTCGGCAATCTTCTTCGCCTTGAGCTCGCTCACGTCGAGCACTGCAGGCAACGGCGATGCCATCGGGGCATCGTTACCATTTTTCGCCATGGTGTGGATGGATGTGTGTGAAACGTACGATGCTGAGAGTCGGCGTTGGGATGATCGTTGGTCGAATGCAGCTCGTCCTACGCTGCGCGCCCATGGGGTTGGCGGCGCGTGCCCACACGAGTTTCTGATGACGCTGGCAGTAATTTCCGCCGCCAAACTACGACATCCGAACCCATTTTTCCAAATGCAATGGCAACACGACTGGTGATTTTGTGCGCCGAGCGCTCGCGACGGGAGCCACTTGCTGCGCTCTGCCAGGAGTACCTGGCACGACTTGAACGCTACAACCTCCGTGCCACGATCGAGGAATGCTCAGCTTCGAACGCCAGCACTCCAGAGGCAACAGTCGCGGTGCACTCAGCGCAGATTCTCGCGCGGCTCCACGCGCGCGATACTGTCGTACTGCTCGACGAACGCGGTCAGGTCCTGCGGTCGGAGGAGTTCGCGCGATTGCTCGAACGCTGGATGATGCACGCAGCACGGCGGCTGGTCTTCGTCATCGGTGGCCCGTGGGGAGTTGCGCCCGCAGTGCGTGAGCGCGCCGATGCGACCATCTCGCTGAGTGCATTGACGCTCCCACATGAGCTGGCGCGACTTGTCCTCTGCGAGCAGCTCTACCGCGCCGTGAGCATCCTTCGCGGAGAGCCGTACCACCACGGCGAGCGTTAGCGGCGGATGATGACAAACTCGGTGCGGCGATTCTTGGCGCGATTTTCCTCGCTCGTGTTCGGCACCAGCGGATAGAGCATGCCCATCCCCCGCGGGCGGAGACGCACCGAATCAATGCCACGCTCGATGAGGGCACGAACGACTGCCTTGGCGCGTTCTTCGGAAAGCCGCTGGTTGAATTCGATCCCGCCGATGTCGTCGGTATGTCCGCGAACTTCGAGCCAGACGCGTTCGTAGCGCTCGAGTTGATCGGCAATCTCCTCGATGATTGGGATTGCTTCCGGACGCAGCGTTGCTTTGTTGTAATCGAACGTGATCATCTTGTTGAACGCGTCGTTGAGCTGCGCCCATGGGTTGATGTCGCTCTTGTCGTAGCTCCCATGCCCGCCAAGCGTTGTGTCGCTTGCGCGTGGCTGCAGGAACAGATCAACGATGTGCAACCCAGCAAACATCGGCGGTCGGTAGCGCACCAGGTAGTAGTACCGCAGCGAGCGATAGATCTCAGCAAAGACCGCGAGCAGTTCCTTCCGTGAGGTAACGCGGTAGAAGCGGCCGCCAGTTTGCGCAGCAACGTACTCGAGCAGGTCGTCGCGCACGTAGCCGAAGCCAATGGGGAAAATACGCACGCGGCGCTTGGTCGCTTCCTCGAAGAGTGTGCGGGCATCCTCACGCGAGGCGTTCTCATCGCCGTCGGTAAAGCACACGAGCACGCGCGGCTGCTCGGCTGTTGCAGCAGTATCGAAAAGCTTTGTCGCACTAATCAAGCCATCGTAGACGGAGGAATACCCGCCGAAGTTGCGACGGCGCACCTGTTCGAACGTTGCCAGGAGGCGCTCCCGATCGCGCTCGAAGGGTACCTTGAGATCGAGCGCGGTGTTGAATGTTGCCACTGCCAGCTCGTCGGCGGGATATTTCATGCCGATGAACGTGCGCGCGCCGTCCTCCATGGCATCGAGCACACCACGCATCGAGCCGCTATAGTCGAGCGCGAGCACGATCGTGTAGCCGCGCGCCGAATCGCCCTCGCCGAATTCGCGGACGGTAAAGTCGCTAATTGGCAGAGTACGCCGCCCGAGCGTTTCCTGCAGCCGCACCCACCGCTCTTGCGTCGGGACAACTGGTGGCGCCAAGTGCGTGATGAAGTTCCCGCTCGAATCGAACACGCGTGCGATGAGGCGAATCTCGCGGGGGTAGTCGTCCGACTCGATCTTCCAGATGTCGAAGCGGAGCGTCCCAAGATCGCGGACGGAATCAATCGGCAGCGTGCCGCGAAACGACATCAGCGGTTGCTCCGCCTCAGTTGTATCGAAGCGTGCGATTGCAAGCTGCGCTTCAGGATCACGCCAGGAACGGCAACTGCTCTCCATAAGCACGAGCGTCACTCCCACAAGCAACGCCGCACGAGCTGCAAGTGCTCTGATCATTGTCCAGCGGGTTGGTCGGCCGTCCATTCGGAGGCGATCACCTTCGGCACTTTGAAAAAGCTTTCGTTATGACGCGGCGCATTTGCCAGTGCCTCCGCAGTCGAGAGCGACTGGTGCGGTACATCGTCGGCAAAGGCGTTCGTATGGCTGACGACCGAATCGAGCGGCTCAAGCTCATCGAGCGCTCGAATGCGGTCGAGCGCACTGACGTACTCGACGATTCGCTCGAACTCAGCGCGGAAGCGTTCGATTTCCTCATCGCTCAGCGAAAGCTTCGCGAGCGCCGCGATGCGGCGAAGTTCATCGAGGGTAATCACAACCACGTGCTCCGTTCGTTGTAAACCGGCGGCAGCGGTGACGAACCCACCGATGCAGTAGTGTAGGGCGAGCACGCTGCCCACCATCGAACATTGCAACCCCTGGCATGACAATCGCTGGCGCGCCGGTGCGTTCGCTGGCATCACCAGTGCGAACCGTGCTCTGTACTGTGTGAGTAGCGAACCCGAATTCCACCACACGCACAGGTAAATTTGCTCGCGATGAGCGAGACTCCGAATACCGCGTACGATCCGAATTATCCGCCGCTCCAGGAGCAGCGTATCGAACTTGTGGTCCCGCCTGGCCAGAAGCCAATGCGGCTGGATGTGTACTTAGCCAACACGATCAGTCACGCAACACGGACGCGCATTCAAGAAGCCATCGAAGCCGGGA
>RFIK01000146.1 GCA_003695605.1 Chlorobiota bacterium | reverse complement strand
GCATTCGGCCCTCGGTTGTGCACAAGCCCTTCCAGCAGATTGACGACGGACTCATCCGCTCGACGCCGTTCGATGAGCTGCCGGCTACACCGAATCAACTGCGCTGGAGTCCACTACCGATTCCAGATGAGCCGACCGATTTTGTCCGTGGCATCGTCACCATCGGCGGCTGCGGGAACCTTGCGATGCACAGTGGTTTGGCGGTGCATCTCTACGCCTGCAACGCCGACATGGAGGATCGCTTCTTCTACAACGCTGATGGCGAACTCTTGATCGTCCCGCAGCTTGGCTCCTTGCGTATTCACACTGAGCTTGGTATCCTCCAAGTGCAGCCGGGAGAGATCGTCGTTATCCCGCGGGGGATCAAGTTCCGCGTTGTCTTGCCAGATGGGAAGGCGCGAGGCTACATCTGTGAAAACTACGGTCCCTACTTCCGCCTGCCCGACTTAGGACCAATCGGTGCGAATGGTTTGGCGTATCCCCGCCACTTCTTGGCACCAGTTGCAGCGTACGAAGATCGCGAAGGGACCTTCGAGGTTATTGCGAAATTCCAAGGGCACCTTTGGGCATCGGTCATTGATCACTCGCCGCTGAACGTCGTTGCATGGCACGGCAACTACGTGCCGTACAAGTATGACCTGACGAAATTCCAGTGTATCAACACCGTGACGTTCGACCATCCCGATCCGAGCATCTACTGTGTGCTGACTGCCCCGAGTGAAATCCCTGGCACTGCTAACTGCGACTTTGTGATTTTCCCCGATCGGTGGATGGTTGCCGAAGATACTTTCCGCCCACCCTGGTTCCACCGCAACTTCATGAGCGAATTCATGGGGCTCATTTGGGGCGTTTACGACGCAAAAGAAGAAGGGTTCGTCCCCGGTGGGTGCAGTCTGCACAATTGCATGAGCGGTCACGGGCCGGATGCAGCAACCTATGAGAAAGCATCGTCGGCAGAACTCAAACCCGTCAAGCAGCAGAATACGCTCGCGTTCATGTTTGAATCGCGCTTTGCAATTCGCACGACCAAGTTCGCGATGGAGACAGCGCACTTGCAGCGCGACTACTACGAATGCTGGCAAGGCTTGAAACCTCGCTTTTCAGCACGGCAAGTCAATGGCTCCTCGGCAACGTAGTTTGCCAGAGCGCTGAGCAAGTGTACAGGCGGGCTGGAGCGGGAATACTGCGTCAGCCCGCCGTTGGGAGGATCGCTGAAGGGCAGAGCGATGCAATCACGCAGCGATCGCAATAGGGCCTGCGCGCGGTGCAGACTTTCCGCCCATGTGTGATAAAGAGCCGTCCAATGTCATTCCAGCGGTCATGGGGAGTGATGTCCATCAGGCGCTCTTCAATGGCAAGCGGATCTTTTGTCTGCACAAAACCCAATCGGTTCGAAAGACGCGCAACGTGCGTATCCACTGTGATTGCCTGCTGCCCGAACGCTTGGCTGAGGATAACGTTCGCCGTCTTTCGCCCAACGCCGGGGAGCTGAACCAATTCCTCACGGGTTTGCGGAACGCGCCCACCGAACCGTTCGATGAGCGCACGACAGCAAGCCTGGATGTTGCGCGCTTTCGCGTTGAAGTAGCCTGTTGGGCGAATGTCCTCGGCAAGCTCTTCGAGCGGAGCGTTTGCGAATGCCTCGGCAGTCGGGTATTTGGCAAAGAGTTGCGGGGTGATGCTATTGACCCGTTCGTCTGTGCACTGTGCCGAGAGAATTGTTGCGATCAGAAGCTGGAATGGACTTGCAAAGATCAACCCTTCGAACTTACCGGGGTAGGTTGCATCTAAACGATCGAGAATTGCAACCATCCGTGCGTGGTCGGATTCACGGCGGTGTTGTGCGCGTGCCATCGAGTCACTCCGTATTCAAGTTTTTCACATCGTGCACCGACAAATTACACAGCACCGCACGCAGGGATCCGCACGCGGTCACCAACCTCTCAGGGAGTGAGCAGGTTCGTTCCACCCTCTGGTACACCTGGCAATGGCACGTGTGCGGCAAGCGCTGTTGCTATCAGTCCTCTTCCCATCCATTGTGCTCGGTGGCGTGGGCACTGGCCAATCGCAGCTTCTGCCGCCGACACAACTTGTAGCATCCTACAACGACGAGCAAAGCGTTACACTCCGATGGCAAGCGGTGGCTGGTGCGCGGTACTATCGCTTTCAGATTTCTGACGTGCGCGATTTTTCAGTCGTACGAACCGATGCATTGGTATTGCAGGCACGGTCGTGGATACGTGCGACCGTTGCGGGTCTCGAGCCAGGCAAAGAGTACTGGTGGCGTGTGCAATCTCTCGCCGATGGGAGTGTGAGCCAGTGGAGCCTCGCGGTTCGACTTCGTATGGAGTCATGGTCAGTCGAAGCACCCGATGATTTGGTCCCGCCTGATGGGGCAACGCTTGCATTCGGCCGATTGCAGCTTAGCTGGCGTCCGTGCGAGAATGCCACCAGCTACCGGGTGCAAGTGTCGCCTTCGCCCCGCTTTGACTCTGACGTACTCGAGGCGGAAACGGTCCAGCCGTGGGTGGTGGAGCATCGCTGCGTAGCGGGAAAGCTGTATTACTGGCGTGTGTGTTCAAAGCGAGGCTCTCAAGAGGGCCAGTGGTCGCAGGTTCAGCGATTTCAGCTTCTGCCACTGTCCATTCCACGAAGACAGCGCGAAACGGCAGTGTCTGGCGCGCGTGTACAGCTTATTTCCGGCCAACACAATGCGCTCCCACTGATGCTTACCCCAAATCTTGCTGCCGATCAGCTCACCATTGCCTCGACGGAGGAGTTCGATCCTGGGTCTTCGATTGTGTTCTACGATGTGCAAGGGCGCAGCGCACTCGAACAGTCCATCCGGTCGGGCGAGCGCTCGGTGACGATTGCGGTTGGTCATCTGCCACAAGGATCGTACACGTTGCATGTCGCATATCGGGGACGGCGGTGGATTGGTACCGTTGAGCTGCTACGCTAACGAGCGGACGCCACCTGATCGAGTCGTTCAATCTTTTCACGCACTGTACCGTCGGCCTCAACGACGTACGCAAAGGGAACACCTGTCGGGATATTCGTTTCGACAATCTGCGAAGGAGAAAGATGCTCAAGTGCCATCACAAGTGCGCGAAGCGAGTTGCCGTGTGCAACGACCAGGACGTTCTTGCCTTGCTGAAGCAGTGGGAGAATCTCTGTTTCGTAGTATGGGAGCACACGTTCTTGGGTCATCTTGAGTGACTCGCCATTCGGTGGCGGTATATCATAGCTGCGACGCCAGAGTTTGAATTGCTGCTCACCGTATCGGCGGGCGACCTCGTCTTTGTTGAGACCTTGGAGATCCCCGTAGTGCCGTTCGTTGAGCGCAGCACTTTTGATGATCGGGATCGTGGGCTTTGCGGCAGACTCGAGTGCAAGCTCGGCAGTACGGATAGCGCGACGCAGTGCAGAGGTAAAGACGATGTCAATTGGAATCGTGCGGAGCATTTCACCAGCGCGACGTGCTTCTTCCACGCCGCGTTCCGATAGATCAACGTCCACCCATCCAGTGAAGCGATTCTCCTTGTTCCAAACTGATTCGCCGTGCCGGAGGAGGAGGAGAAGTGCCATCAGGGAGATGTGGATTGTTCGACAGATTTCCGAATCTCGTACGTCCAGCTCATCTGGCAACCACTTGCGCGGAGTATTGCCCACGCGCTGCAGTACTTTTCTTCAGTGAGTTCGATCGCACGCCGAAGTTGGTGCTCTTCAGCGTTCGGGCTGGTCAGCACAAAGTGCATGTGGATCGCTGTAAAAACACGCGGATGCTCTGTTGCTCGTTCGCCGTGGGCATGCGCTGTAAATCCCGCGATTTCAACGCGCTGTTTGCGGAGAATACTGACGATATCCATTGCTGCGCACGCTGGGACCGAGCTCAGGAGCATCTGCATTGGCGCTGGTCCTTGGGGATATTCGCTGTGTGCATCGATCGAGAAGGTGATGCCGTTGGAGGTTTCTGCCCGAAGATGAAAGCCCTCGACAAGGCGAAGCGATAATTCCATCGGCGAATTTCTCACAGTAGTTTACGGAACAACATCAATCGCTCCCGGCCAGCACGGGACGGATGGGATTCGATCGGTAGCTCGCTCGATAAGAGAACAAAGCCTGCATGTTCGAATTGAGCACGAATTTCGTCTTCGCGGACAGAGAACGGCGGACCGCTGCGCTCGGTTTCATCATCGAAGGGGAAGAACAGTCCCGCCACGATTCCATTCGGTTTGATGATTGCTGCGAGTGCGGTAGCGTAGTCCTGCCGCTGTGCTGGATCAATTGCGCAGTAGCACGTGTATTCGAGCGCGACGTCGAATGCGTTGGGATGGGTACTGGGCAAATCGAACACACTGCAGCAGAGTGTACGGAGTTCCAAACCAGCCAGTCGTGCTGTTTGCTCGAGGTATTCGAGCGGTTCGGGAGCAAAGTCAACGGCGGTGACCTCGTATCCACGCCGTGCGAGCATGAGGGCATCATGGCCGTAGCCGCAACCTGGGACGACGACTGCCGGACGCCACTGCTCGGTTGGCTTCGGGAAATCGATGCGCTCAACGAGTGCGATGAATGCAGGCGTTTCGGTGCCTAAGTCCCATGGTGTATCGCCGCGACGGTATCGCTCCGACCAATAGGTTGGAGAGCTGACGTTCGGGGTCGCTGGCGCTTCCTCGTGCATCTCGTGCATGGGGATCGAATTGCAGTGGTACAGTACGAGGCTATCTTTGCTGGCAGCTAACTACGAGACATTGCAGTGGATATTGTAGCGAAGTATCTCGATCCGCGCGTTGCATCGCAGCTTGCGACGATGGAACTACGAGCGCGGCTCATCGTTGAAGGTTTCCTGACGGGGCTGCACCGCTCGCCATTCCACGGCTTTAGTGCGGAGTTCTCCGAGCACCGCGCATACCATCCTGGCGATGACCTTCGGTACCTCGATTGGAAGGTACTCGGTCGGACGGGACGCTACTACGTCAAACAATTCGAGGAGGAAACAAATCTCCGCGCCGTCATTGCGATCGATCGGAGCGCTTCGATGGGGTACGCTTCCGAAGGCTCGATTTCCAAGTTCACGTACGCGACGTATCTGGCAGCCGCGTTTGCGTACCTTGCGATGCTACAGAAAGATGCTGTCGGGCTTGCGCTCTATGACCACGCGCTCAGCACGTACTACCCTCCACGAGCGCAGCGCTCCTATCTTGGGGAGCTGCTGACAGCGCTCGACCGCGTTCAACCGAGCCAGGTAACCGACACTGCCGGTGCGCTCGAAGTGCTCGCCGAGCGTATCCATCGTCGGAGCTTGGTGATCGTCCTCAGCGATTTCTTCGATGATTTGGAACGCGTGGCAACAGCACTCAAGCACTTGCGACACCAGCGGCACGAAGTCATCGCCATTCAAGTTCTCGATCGCCGCGAGCTGGATTTCCGCTTCGGGCTGGCTGCGACCTTCCGTGATATGGAAACCGGTCAGGAAATGATCACGCAGCCACTCCAGCTTCGCAATGCATACGCTGACGCCGTGCGGGACTTTATCGAGCAACTTAAGGCAACGTGCTACGCTGCCAACGTTGATTTCTTGCAAGTTGTCACCGATCAAGCATTCGACAGCGCCTTGCGCGAGTACCTTGTCCGACGTCACCGTGTACGGTAGCAATGCGCATTTCGATACGGACAGCTGCGTTTTCGTTTCTGTTGAGCGTCTTGCTCTGGCTCTACATCACGCTCCAAGCGGAATATGACGTCACCGCCCCAGTTCCACTCGAGGTTCGAGTTCCCGCTAACCGTTCACTTGAAGTTCCGCTGCCATCGGAGGTGTATGTCACACTTCGGGGAAGTGGGTGGAACTTGCTCAATGCACTCTCCATCGATCGCACGATTCGTATTGCTGTGGATCTTCCCGCACGAACGGACGATGGAACGCTCACGGAAACTGAAATGCGCGCACAGTTTCGGACAACAGTCCCGCTGCGCATTGTCCGGATTGAGCCTTCGGCGATTGACTATCGGCTCGATGTCCTCGCGGAAAAGAAAGTGCCAATTCTCCCGCGCGTTGATGTCAGCGCCGCAGATGGCTATGTCCTCGTACCGCCATTAGTAGTCGTACCGGACTCAGCGGTCCTTGTTGGTTCTGCGCGTGTGGTAGATTCTCTCTCCTCCTGGCCTACTGAGCTGCGTGTGCATCGCAGCGAACGACGATCGGTGATCACTCTTGTGCCACTGGAACGATCCCCAATTGTGAAGGTCTTGCCGGAGAGGGTTCTCGTCAAAGCGACAATTGATCCAATTGGGGAGCTCACGCTCTACGATGTGCCGGTGAGCACGTCCCTGCGTGCTGGTGAGGAGCTTGTGCCAATGCACGTTACGGTTTTACTCCGCGGAGGATTGCGCACTATTGAGCGCCTCCTCGAACGCGATAGCATCCCGCTACGCGTGGGAGTACCTCCTGCGCAGCTCGATCGTGATGGTGAGCTCGTTGCTCCTACCGTTGAG
>RFIK01000145.1 GCA_003695605.1 Chlorobiota bacterium | reverse complement strand
GTTCACCGAGAGCGGCTTCGATGCGTTGGAAGATCGCTTGGCTCTGTTGGTAATAGCTCTGCGTTGCGGTGTAGGTGCGGAGATCGCGTTCGATGAGTTGATCGCGGAATTGCCGAATGGTGGTGACCAGAACGCCCATTCCAAGCATCGTGCCGCCGACGGGAATTGATTCACCAGGGCGGAGCGTAATGGCTTGCCGCGCGTAGCCAGGTGTGTTGACGTTGGCGATGTTGTTCGACGTCACATCCAGTCCGCGTTGGGATGCAAGCAGCGCACGTTTGCCGATTTCCAGTGATCGAATCATGGCACTACAGTGCAGTGTTGATCGCGTGGAGGTTTCGCTCGCGGATGAATTCGAGCGTTGCCTGGATGCTGTTGCGACCGCGGAATGCCAGCAGACGGTTGATGCTGTTGGCAAGGTGGAGCTGCTTGAGCTGCTCGCCGAGTTCCGTTACAAGGAGTGAAAGCTCCTTGCACATGTGTTCTGGCATGTGTGTGCTGAGTTGGCGCAGCGTTATCGTGCGTGCTTGAGATGGCGTGATCCCTAACAATTCAGCGGTGATAGCAACGCGCTCGCTTTCGAATTCACCAAGCCGTTCCAGCAGTAATTCTTGCTCGTGTGCAGAGTGTTCGATTGCTGGAGCATCGAATGCGATGAGGTGTTGCTGCAGACGCTCTGTCAGCTTCAGCATTGTCTGGAGCAATGTTGCTTGGCTGCGAACGACTGCGACCAAGCGTTCAAGCGTGGAATCGGTTCGGCAATCCATTGCACCTTTTCCAGGTTGTGGGACGTCCGTCCAACGTATCGGCATCCGCTCGAGAAACTGTAGCTACGTGTTTGTGCGGAAGAGTGCGGCGTAGTGCTGCACGCGGCGGACGTAGTTCTGTGTCTCGTTGTAGGGAGGAATACCACCGTAGCGTTCGACAGCGCCAGGGCCGGCATTGTAGGCAGCCAGGGCGAGCGGAATGGAGCCAAAGCGGTCGAGCATCATTCGCAGGTACCGTGTGCCGCCCCAGATGTTCTGCTCAGGGTCGAATGCATCTTCGACACCGAGATCACGTGCTGTTCCCTCCATCAGTTGCATCAAGCCTTTTGCGCCTGCACGGGAAACTGCTGTCGGATCGCCCGCTGATTCGGCTGCAATGACTGCCTTGATGAGCCACGGCGGAACCTCATGTGCAGTGGCTGCACGTTCAATCGTGTTGTCGAACGGCGCAAGGCGCTCCATCAGTCGAACGGGTGGTGCGCTTGTTGGTGCAGACTGTTTCTGCTCTGGTGCAGGTGATGGGGAAGGAGCATTCTTCGCTTCTGGCTTTGGGGATATAGGCAGTTGCACAGTGATGGCAGGGAGATCATCGTCGCCGGTCAAGTAGCGGTAGACCATCTGCGCAATACCGATGCCTTTGCCCGTGCGAGCGAGCTGTTCGGCAAGCTCCATGTCACCGATGGTCTCGAGGATGTCCGCTCCGAAGCTTAGGTCAGTATCGTCCCGGCTTGAATCGAGCATCGCCTGTCGCATCGTTTTGTAGAGCTCGTTGATGAAGAGCGATTCAAACCCCCGTGCAACGGAGGCTGCTGTTGTTGGATTGATGTTTGCTGTAGAAGCTTGCGTAGCGATGCGGTCGAGTTTAGCGTTGCCGAGCTGGTGCTCAAGAGCGGCGCTGCGCTGCTGTTCGGTGGCGAGTGTTTGAATAGGTGCGTCCATGGCTCATTGGATGACAAGTTCTGCTTGCAACGCTCCTGCTTGTTTGAGCGCTTGGAAGATCGCAACCAAATCCCGTGGAGAAACTTTCAGTGAGTTGAGTGCATTTGCCAAGTCTTGCACCGTTGCAGTCGCGGGCAGTGCTACCGCTGGATTGTTCTGCTCTTGCGTACGCACGAACGCATTCGATACACGCGCTGTTGTACCAATTGTAAACGGTGCGGGCTGGACGACGGTGTTGATCTGCTGGATTTCGATTTCCAAGCCACCGTGAGCAACAACTGCGGGGAGAAGCCGCACGTTGCCTCCGACGACAACGGTGCCAGTACGCTCGTTGATGACAACTTTGCCCGCGACGTCAACAGCGACCTCGGCAGCTTCGATACGTGCGATGTACTCGATCGCCTGCGCTTGGGTTGTTCCGCTGGGAAAGCGCACCACGACGGTTGCAGGATCAAGCGCTTGTGCCGAATTCGCAAGGCCATCGAGTGCGTTGATTGCAGCCGCGATCCGCGTCGCAGTGGTGTAGTCTGGGTGATTGAGGATGATGCGCACTTGCCCGGTTGCAGCGAGCGTTCCCTCGACGTTCCGTTCCAAGAGGAGTCCGCCGGGGATACGGCCGGTGTTGGTGAGATTTTTCCCGGAACTCGAGCCCAGCGAAGAAATCGAGTAGCCACCGACACTGAGCGGACCTTGTGCGATGCCGAAGACAGTTCCGTCGTTTGCGACAAGAGGAGTCATGATGAGCGTGCCACCTTGCAGTGACCGTGCATCGCCGATGCTCGAGACGGTGACGTCCACTTTGGTTCCAGCGCGTGCGAACGCTGGGACGGTCGCAGTCACCATGACGGCAGCGACGTTTTGCGTTCTTTGCAGGAAGATGCTCTGCTGCGGCGTCAGTCCGAAGCGTTTGAGCATGTTGAGCACCGACTGAATGGTAAAGCTCGAACGTGGGGAATCGCCGGTATTGTTCAACCCGGTGACCAAGCCGTAGCCGACGACCTGAATACCGCCGCTCCCTTCGATCGTGGCAATGTCCTTGATGCGATCGGCGAGGCTGATGTCCGTTGCAAGCAGCGCGACGATCAGTGTGCAGAGTAATCGTTCCATCGCTTAGAAAAGGAATCGCAAGAATTTGGTGAAGAGACCTGGCTCTTGGGCTTTCGAGATAACGCCGTCGCCGTTGTAGATGAGGACAAGGTCGGCAATCTGGTACGAATAGACCGTGTTATCGGGGTTGATATCCACAAAGCGGACAGAACCTCTGAGCGTAATGGCTTGGGTCTCGCCGTTGATGCTCACCGTTCGTGTGCCTTCGATTTTCAGCGCATTGAGGTTCGATGCGTCGGTGATGCGAGCAGTCAGTTTTGCGCGGATGCGTTCGGATCGGTTGGTGGAGCCGCGCCCGCTGAAGTTGTTCTGCGTGCCGATACCAGCACTGGCACTGCCTTGAGTGTTACCGAGCGAACCGTTTGCCTGGACGCTCAAGTCCGTTGAGGTGTTGTTCTGGGTTGTTGCTTGGTTATCTGCTTGTGCATCCTCGACAATCAGAATAGTGACGACGTCGCCCTTCCGGAAGGCTTTGACGTCGGAGTAGAGCGATCGAGTGGCGCCTTCACCAAACTGGGCATTTGCCGCAAGAGTGCCGAAGATCAGAACCACGATGCATCGCAGGATCATGGTACCTCCGTACGAAGTTCTGTTGTGCTATTCCGATTGAGTTCGACGACGACGGTTTTCTCGTCGGTAAGTCTGCCGATGAAGACCGCACCGGTATCATCACGGCGGACCTTGACGGTTCTGCCAACCTCAGCGCTGTGGAGTGTGCGTGCCTGGGTGCGAATTGCTATTGCACCGCTGCGGAGAACAAGGGTTACTTGCTCGCCATTACGGACACTGCCACTGCCGAGCAGCAGAGATTTGAGTAGTGGAGTGCCAGCAGTCACTGACTGCGCAATGCGCATACCAACAAGCGAATCTGGCAAAAGATCGAGTAGTCGCGTTGCATCTCTCCGCTCGAAGGCGATGTCGTTGCTTGTGAGACGAACGCCACGTTCCAGCCCATGCTTAGCAATAGGCACCATCCGGTAGGGTGTGATGACTACCGGCACACGGATGCGGTGCAACTGATGTGAGCCGACAACGAAGGAAAGCTCTACTTCTGTGCGCCCAGCCAGACGACCAGTGCTGCGGCAATGGGCGACAACCATCGGCTCGTCGAAATGAATGTCTTGCAGTGGGGTAGGGAACGAGATTTCGTCGTCCGGGCCGAGTTGCTCGCGCAGGTACGCTTCGATCCCGCGCTGTAACGTAGCAGCAGAAAAGGTGGAGCCGCCTCCTTGCTCTGCGTAACTACTGGCTGCACCGAGGATGAGCACAACAACAACGAGCACGATACATTGCATTGCGTTACCGTTTGAGGTTGACTGCTGTACCGAGAATCGTGTCGGCGGTTTGGACAGACTTGGAGTTGATCTCGTAAGCTCGCTGGGCGATGATCATGTTCACCATTTCCTGCACCAGGTCCACATTCGACGATTCCAGATGTCCCTGGATGAGTTCGCCAGTGTTGTTGGTGCCGGGTTGCTCTTCAATGGGTGGGCCCGATGCATTCGTTGCCAGGAAGAGGTTGTCACCAACCGAGCGTAAGCCAGCCGGATTGATGAAGCGAACCAACGTGATACGCCCGATCTCGCGTTCGTCTGCTTGGTTGCCGTCGAGGACGGCAGTAACGATGCCATCGCGACTAATGCGGATTTCGGTTGCGTTGTCTGGAACAGTGATGCGTGGCTCGAGGAAGTACCCTTGTGACGTGACGATCTCACCATTGCGATTGACGGTGAACGATCCATCGCGAGTATATGCGATGGTGTTATCCGGGCAGAGTACCTGGAAGAAGCCTTCACCGTTGATGGCAAGATCGAGCATGTTGCCTGTTTCGGTAATCGTGCCTTGTGCAAATTGGCGTGTTGTTGCGACGAGTTCAGTACCGCTACCAATCTGGACGTCTGGCAAAGGCTCCACACCCGATGCAGCAGTAACGCCCATCGGGCGGACAGTTTCGTAGAGGAGGTCCTGAAATTCAGGACGCACCTTTTTGTAGCCCGTCGTGTTGACGTTCGCTAAGTTGTTTGCGATTACTTCGACGAAGCGCTGTTGAGCGCTCAATCCAGTTGCTGCGGTAGTTAGCGTTTTGTCCATTGCAGATTACCTCCATGGGATTATGATGTGAAGCGTCCGATGTCAATCGAGCGTTCGAGCGTTCCGTCGTTGGTTTGGATGACCTTTTGTCCCAGTTCGAACATGCGCTGAAGTTGAATCATCGAAACCAATTCGCTGACAACGTTGACGTTCGAAGCTTCCAGGTATCCCTGCTGCACGCGAAGAGTTGCTACATCAAGCTCGCGGATGTCGGTATCATCGGTAGGCTGGAAGCATGTGCTGCTCGAGCGCTCGAGAGTTTGAGGGTTGCGAACCTGCACGACACGGAGTTGAGCAACGAACTGCCCGTTGAGTTGAAGTTCACCTTGCGGCGAGATTTGAATTTGCCGCGCAGTGGTATCGCCATTGGTATTGTCACCTTGCTGAGGTAGCTCGATACGGATCGGACCGTTCGTGGACAGAAGCATCATTCCGTCCGGCGTGATGACCATCCCTTGATCGTTCAGCGTGAAGTGGCCTGCGCGGGTCAGATGCTCGCTGCCGTCTTGAGCAAGGACGACAAAGAAGGTGTCGGCACCATCGAGCGCGAGGTCGAGCGGGTTTCCAGTTTTTAGGAGTGCGCCAGGTCGAAAATCTACGTACTGGCTAATCGGGAGATCTTCGGTTTCGGCATCCCCACGAACGTTGAGTAGATTCTCCCGCGCCTCGATGAGAGATTGCTCGAAGATCCCACTCCGCTTGAAACCAACAGTGTTCGCGTTGGCAAGGTTGTTGGCTGTCATCTCGAGCCGCGTTTGCTGCGGTAACATGCCGAGCGCGGCGGTGTAGAGTTCCTTGAGCATCCTTCGTACGATTGAGAAAGGGACATCCTGTCCAGCATAGTCTCCGCAAGTTGTATGCCAAGGACATGGTACGCGCAAAAACGCATGGGGCGAGCATGCGCTCGCCCCATGGGAGAATCAGTGTGTACGTGAAGTCGAAGTTACCGGGCAATCAAAATTGGTTGCACCGTTGTCTGTAGTGGTGTCCACAGTCGCACAAAGAACGCACCGCTCGGTAGCTGGTCGCTACCGACAGTGATGGTGTAGCTCCCTCGGCGATTGCCCTCGGCAAGGTGAGCGACGAGCATTCCAGCAGAAGAGAAGACATCGAGTTGGTATGGAATGTCTTCGCCAATGCTCACGGAAATCACAACGTTGCTGCCATCGTGATGGATGGAAAACGTCGTCGGGCCTACCAACACGACCTGGCGGGATTCTTGGGCGCAGTAGTAGGGAATGCGGATAGTTCCAGTCCTCGGTTGCACCACCAAGCATGGGTAATCACTGGCATTGAGCAACGTTGGTACGACAGATTGGATCAACTCAGAGCTGATGTAAGCTGTAAAGGGCACTTGCACTTCGAGAGAACCAGAAGTGATGCCTAACGCACTGGTTCCTTCGAGGATCACGCCGGTGGGTGTGTGTTGGAGCGACCACGTCCAGCCGTTCTGGAGGGTCTGGAATTGCCTGTCATCAATTTCGATGGCGGAGGTCCTATACGTAAGCTGGAGTTGGATGCGTTGAACGAGCGAACCTGCGTCAGGTGTGGTAGCAAAACGAATCGTGACTGGTCTTGTTCGACCAACGTCGATGTTCGCATCGTCAACAGCAAGTCCGAATGCACGAGTAATGCCCACTGCCGTGAGTGTAATTCGATATGGTTGCGGGAGTGCCGACGATGTGATGACAAGCGTAAGCGTCCGCTGTCCAGGCGAGGGAATGTAGCCGACAGTGACTGTGACAGTGCCACCTGGACGAATGATGGTATCTGATGCAGTGATTGTGAAAGCAGCGGTATCGCCTTCTGCTGTAATGCGGAAACTTTCATCCTGGGTGCCTGGGTTAGTGATGGTAATCACGCGTGAGACGCTCGTTTCACACAGCAGGACGTCACCGAAGTCCTGGGGTGTGCTGATCGAGAGAGCAAGCCCAATGCCCCTTAAGGTTACAGTTGTCGTAGCGTCTGGAGTAGGATTCGGTCCTGGGGCAGCATCGGAAATGATAGTCACTGTCGCGGTGTTGAGTCCTGGCTGCGTGGGGCGGAACTGCACGGGGATTACCAGCGAATCGCCGATTGCGATCACCTGCGGAGTAACGGGGGGCGTTTGGAACCAAAAGCTTGGAGTGCTTGGCGATGAGACGCTCTTGATGGTGAGCGGTGCTGTCTGGCTTGTGTTACGAATGATGAGTGAACCGACCTCCGTGGAGACGACACCGACGGGTGTGGGTTGGAATGTAACGTCGGCTGCTTGGATCTTCGGCAGAATGCCGCGTCCGCTCGTTGTCGCTGCAACAGGGTCAATGACACCTTCGATAACCGCTTCGATAACTTCACTAAGATCGCCTTCGATTTGCGGGGTGAACGTGACATCGAAGGTAAGCGAGCCACCTGCTGGAACGCGAATGGGTAGCTGTGGCACATTCGAGAGTGCAAAGTGCGGATTGGCGCCGTTGCGGAGCCTGATGTCTTTGACGATGCCGTCAAGCGTGTCATTCGTATTGCGGAGCTGCGCTTGGAGTGTCGTAACAGTGAGAACACGTTTATCGCCGAACGTTGGGACGGTGAGCTCGAATACAGGTGCAATACCAATTCCTGTGACAG
>RFIK01000144.1 GCA_003695605.1 Chlorobiota bacterium | reverse complement strand
TGCCAATGGTAAAGACCGGATTGAGAGAGGTCATCGGCTCTTGGAAAATCATCCCAATTTCCTTACCGCGAATTCGGTACATCTGCCGGTAATCGAGCGCAGCAAGGTCTTCTCCCTTGAATAGGACCTGCCCATCAACGATGCGCCCTGGTGGATCGGGGATGAGCTTCATGATTGACAGTGCTGTCACGGACTTACCCGAGCCGGATTCCCCTACAATTCCGAAGACTTCACCGGGATAGACATCGAAACTGACGCCGTCAACTGCCTTCGCCCAGCGACCTTCGATGTTGAAGTACGTCCGTAAGTTTCGAACGGAAAGTAACGGTTGCCTCTCCATACTGCTCCGAAGTGGTTGGACCTGTTCCATTGCTGCGCTACCGCAATCGGCTGAACGTTTTGGGGTCGAAGGCTTCGCGAACCGCCTCGCCGATGAAGACGACGAGCATCAACGTCACAAAGAGCGCTCCCAACGGCACCAGCACCAGCCACCAGTAACCGTTGGTGAGGTTATCCATGCCGATGCTGACCATCTCGCCCCAGCTCGGCGTCGGAGGTGCAAGACCAAACCCAAGGAAATCCAAGCTCACCAGTGCCCCGATGTCACCGACAACAGCGAAGGGAAAGAACGTAATGATCGGCACCAGCGAGTTCGGCAGAATGTGACGCAGCAGAATTCGCCACGTCGGGACACCGATCGAAATCGCTGCTGCGGTGTAATCGCGCGTCTTCTCGCGGTAGAATTGCGCACGCATCTGCTGTGCAATCCCTAACCACGAAAAAATTACCAGCAAGAGCACCAAAACAAAAAAGCTCGGTCGAACAATCGAGACGACAATGATGATGAGAAACAGAAACGGCAGCGACCCCCAAATCTCCATGAATCGCTGCATCATGAGATCGAACCATCGCCCAAAGTACCCCATGAGAGCACCGAGCGGTACGCCGATCAGGTACGATAGCGTCGCGACTAGAAGCGCAAACGAAAATGAAATCTGGAAGCCATAAGCCATCCGCGCGAAGACATCTCGGCCGCGGTCATCGGTCCCAAAGAGCCGCACCTCACCGAATTCTGTTTGAGAGAGCGGGGGCATGAACGGTTCATTCCCTTCGACGGAAATATCCTCGATCGGCCCGAACGGGTACAGCGGCATGATGACGTAGTTGCCTTTCCCCTCCTCTTCGTACTGCCGTTTGAGCGCGCGGTAGTTGCATTCGCTTTTATTGCCCACCTGCCCGAGCTCCTCGCCCGCGATGAAGGGAGTTCCCCCAAGCTGCCCCACGATGGGAAGATCGAGCAGGTCTCGAACTGCGGGGAAGTAGGTCTTCCCGTTGTAGTGCACCACGAGTGCACGGTTATTGACAAGCAGTGGGAGGAAAAACGAAACGATGTATGCAGCAAGCAGCACAAGGAGCGAGTAGTACCCTCGCTTGAGCGAGCGGAACTTGCGCCATCGCCGCTGCTGGATCGAGAGAATCTCCTCCCCATTTGATTGACGAGCGTTCGATTGCACGGGCGGTCGTGTGTGGATTTCTGCCATAGCCTACTTGAAGCGGATTCGTGGGTCAACAAGAGCCAATGCCAAATCCGAGAGAATCGAGCCGATGAGCGTGACGACTACGCTGATGACTGTAAAGGCAAAAACAATTGGGTAGTCGCGCGCAACGAGTGCTTCGAACGAAAGCTGTCCGATACCTTGAATGTCGAAGACCCGCTCGATGAGGTACGACCCGGCGAAGAAGATGCCGATGACGTAGCCAATGTTTGCGGTGATGGGGATAATGGAGTTGCGCATTGCGTGGAGCCAGATGACACGCTCTTCACGAATTCCCTTCGCGAAGGCAGTGCGGATGTAATCTTGCGAGAGCGTCTCGATCAGCGAGTTCTTCATGAGCATGGTCAGTAGCGCAAAGCTCCCGGCGGTGTACGCGATCGTCGGCAGCACAAAATGCCAGGCGCGATCCCAGATTTTTTCGAGCAGGCTAAAATCTGCATAGAGCGGGTCCTCAAAGCCCCCGAGCGGGAAAATCGGGAAGAAGCGATCGGTCGCAAACAGTACTAAGAGCACCGCGCCGATCGCCCAACCTGGGATAGAGTACGTCATGAAGACTGCACTCGAGGTAGCAAAGTCGAACGGCGTGTTGTGGCGGAGCGCTTTCTGGACGCCCAGGTAGATGCTGATCGCGTAGCTCAGCACAAAGCTGATGATGCCAAACTGAATAGAAACGGGAAGTCGCTCTGCAATAAGCTCGATCACTGGCTTCCGAAAGCGGTAGGACCGACCGAAATCGCCTGTCAAGATACCGCTGTACGCCTCACGATAGACGCGGTACCGGACCTCCCCCGTCTCGTCGTCGCGTTCCTTGCGCCACTTCCAATCACCGATCGGACGAGCAGGATCATCTGCATTCCGGAGGACAACGCTCTCTCCCTCCTGTACCAGGATGAGGCGCTCATTATCTCCGACCAGGCGTGGCACTCCTGGCTTGATGCGGTAGGATTTCGCTTCGCGTTTCCAGACTCCGAGCCAGATGAGGTACCGCTGCCAAATCGGCTTATCGAAGCCGTAGAAGCGTTTGAGCTCCTCGATTGCGTCTTTCGGCAACGCTTGCTCGCCGACCAGGCCTGCTCCTGCGGTTTCGCCGCCACGCTTGAGCGCTTGAATTTGCTGCTCGAGCGGTCCGCCGGGAGCAAGCTGAACAATGAGGAATACAACGAACGTGCTCCCCAGAAACGTCGGAATTGTCAGCAGCAAACGGCGTATGAAGTACTCAACCATAGCAGCCTTCGAGTCGGTGAAACAGTGTCGAACTCAGAACTGAAATCCGTAGCGCGGATCGCGGGCCGCAAGCTCTTTCCAGTAGCGCACCTCCACGATGCCTTTGGGACCGCCGAGGTCCTCTCCTTTCTGAATTGCACGCTGCAGCCGTGCAGCCTTTTCGGGATCGTACCACCACGTCGCCGCAATCGTCGAATACACGTAACTCAACTGCGTATAGCGCGGAAGGACATAGTCCGGTATGCCAAACTTATCCCAGTAGGCGATCCGTAGACCCCGGGGATTCCACGTGTAGACGTTGAACCACATCTGCGCACAGATGCTGTCGATCGCTCGAATGATCCGCACCTGGTCGCGGAAGGCGAACGCAGTATCGTACGCCGCAATCAGCGCGTCAATTTCCTTGCTCTTGACGCCCTGGATGTTGTTATTGTCGGTTTTGTCGGCCAAGTCCGATCGCAGCGAGGTTTCAGGGTTTGGGATGAGCAATCCAGAGTAGCCGAAGTAGAAAATTGTGAAGTTGCGCGCGTCAATGTTTTTGATGAGCGTGGTCCAATCCTCGAACTTGAGCTGCAGATCGATCCCTGCCTTGCGCAGCTCCTGTTGGTAGGGTGTCACATACCGCGCCTGTGGCGGAGTAATCGAAAGCTCGATGCGGAAGGGCTGCCCGTTCTTTGTGCGAATGCCTTCCTCGTTACGGTGATTCCAGCCAGCTTCATCGAGCAAGCGATTTGCAAGCTCCGGATTGTACGTCACCTTCGGGTTGTTGGGGTTGGCGTACACTTGCCCAGGATACTGTGTGTCGTACGGCTCATACTCGCCGAAGAGCAACTTCTCGATGATCTGCTCGCGCGGAAGCAGGTAGGCAAATGCCTTGCGGACTCTGATGTCGTCAAACGGAGGTTTCCGCATGTTGAATGCATAGCCGCCCGTACCCATTGGACCGTCGGTGTAGACACGCACGCGACGAATCCACCCACGCCGAATAGGGTCGCTGGCAGTATCGCCGATCCACTTGAGCGTCGTCGCCATCGTAAAACGGAAGACGTCCGCTTGTCCCTTCTTGAAGCGTTCGTACTCGACAATTGGGTTATCCGTGATCACCTCGTAAACGATGCGGTCGAAGTTCCCCGAATAGCGCGCCATCGGGTAATCTTTCGCCCAGTAATCATCGCGCCGCGTTAGCACGTATCGTTTCCCGAGCTTGACATCCTGTTCGAGGATGATGTACTCCCCACTTCCGGAAGGCATGTTGTAGTTGTACCGGTCGAGGAATTCATCGCCTGTCAGATTCCCGATCTCAGCCGCAGAGAAAATCTGCATCGAGACAGCAAAGTAGAGCAGGTTGCGAAAATTTTTCGTCTTGCATCGCACCCGGACAAGATACTTGCTGAGAACCTCCGGCTCTTCATACTTGCTGTAGACCACTTGCAAGGCAGGTTCGAGGATGCTCTCATCCATGAGCAAGCGCCACGTGGCGCGGACATCTTCGGCTGTCACCGGTAGGCCGTTCGAAAAGCGGGCGTTCGGATCAATCCGAAACGTGAATGTCATCTTGTCGTCGCTGATCTTCCAGTGTGACGCAAGCGCTGGGATAAATTCACGAGTAACCGGATGCGTCGACAGTAGCGTTTCGTACACGAAGTTGTTGATTTCGGTGTTGTAGACGGTGTTGCTGTTTTGTCCGACGGGACGGAAGGTGGGAGGAAATTGATTCGAGATGATGTGGATTTCCCCGCCGGTCCGCGCCCGCGGATCGCCGAAGAACTTCATCTCCTCCGGCTTCGGGGTGTAGGTGGTAAAGCCGAGCTTTTCGGCGATGAATTCAAAGCCAGCACCACCGAGCGAATCCGGCACGGAGGGATCGGCACCAGGTGGAACGGTGAACTTTCTCCATCGTTCGACTTTGCTCGACATGTTCTGCTGCATCCCTGCATGCCGTTGCGCTGGGCATCCTACAAACGTTAGCACGATTGCGCTAAGGACAAGTGCGTGCGCTATACCTGGTAGTCTTCGCTTCAGTGCCATGCGTTGGGTGATTTGCAATGGTTGATGCCTGCAGTGCAAAATAGGAAACGCACGAGCATTGCTGCTCGACACAGCCTGTGATTACGCTGTATCTTGCTTAGCTACCTCGAATCGCTGCTCAAGAGCATACCAGGCTCGCTGCTTCAACGAGCGAGCACTCGACCCCATCGAAGACAGCAAGGCGCGGCGAGCTAAGCCAGTCGCCGAGATTGATGTAGGTCCCGCGATGATGTGAACATGAAAATTCCTGCACCGTCGGACGGTGCCGGTGCCCCATGATGACATAGTCATAGCCGTGCTCACAGATCACACGACGGGCAAAGTCGGCTAAGCTGTCGCTTGTGCCGTCGTCGCGTTCGGAGGTGTAGCTGCGACTTTTCCGCGAGGAGAGGGCCGCCAGCCCAATGCCAATATCCGGATGGATCCACCGATAGAGCACGTTCGCAAACCGGCTGCGCAGAAGACTGCGGAGTACGAGGTACCCCCAATCTCCCGCGACTTTGCCATCGCCGTGCGCAATGTAGAATCGCTTTCCTCCGAGCGTCCGTTCGAGGTCGTTCCAGTGGATTGCAATACCCAATTCTCGCTCGAAGAAATCTCGATGCCCGAAATCATGGTTGCCGACGAGATAGTCAATTGCAACGCCATGAGAGCGCATGCGATCGAGCGCCGCAAGCGTCCGGTAGAACTGTCGCGGCAGTACTGTGCGATATTCGAACCAGTAGTCGAAGACATCCCCAACGAGGAAGAGCTGGGTTGCCCGTGGGGTAATTGCCTCGAGCACTGCGATGAGCAGCGATTCACGCTGGCGAGTTTGCTCGCGCGTTCCGTAGCCTAAATGCACATCAGAGAGGAAGTACACCATCACGATGCGAACGCAACGTCGAGCCGCATTTCGACCACATCTCCAAGCCAAGCGCGCACGCGATCACCCTCGACAAGCGGACCGACACCCTCAGGCGTTCCGGTGAAAACAACGTCGCCTGGCGCAAGGATGAACCACTGCGAAAGGAACACAATCAACTCTCCCACCGACCAGATCATCTGCCGTGGAGTTGCACGCTGCCGAACTGTTCCATTGACCTCCAGACCGAACTCGAGCTCATCAATCGTAGGGATTGCCTCTGCTGGCACGATCGGCGAGATTGGTGCGCTCGTGGCAAAGCCTTTTGCTAATGCCCAGGGTAGTCCGTGTTTTTTTGCCTGCGATTGCCGATCGCGCAACGTCACATCAATACCGACAGCATAACCAACGACTGCACGGTGGGCATCGTCAAGCGTTGCATGATGCAGGTGAGCGCCGATCACTGCGACAAGCTCGACTTCATGGTGCGCGTTCTGCTCGTTCGGTGGGATTCTGATTGTCCCCCCATCGCTCGTGGCAGACGTTGGAGGCTTGAGGAACACAACTGGCTCGCTCGGCAGCTCTGCGTTCATCTCGCGCGCGTGATCGGCATAGTTCCGTCCGATACAGTAAATCGTTCCGAGTGGGAGCGTCTGGCCCGAGAGCATCTCAAGGAGAAATCCAGCTGGCATCGAACGGCACCCGCCTTAGAGTGGTTTGAACTGTTCGAATGCTTGGCGGCAGTCGTTGCAGTAGTAAATTGCTCGGCAGAGTGCAGGACCAAACGGACTCTGCAGCGTTGTGTTGGTGCTGCCGCAATTGGGGCACTTGG
>RFIK01000143.1 GCA_003695605.1 Chlorobiota bacterium | reverse complement strand
CCCGTGATCATCGTCTGATTTGGAGTTGCGTTCACACTTCGAGCACGAGCCATGCGATTTGGATTTCGACGACCGTCCCTCCGCAAGCGCATCGCCGCCCGCACGTCGTGGAAACGCTACCTCCGCCACTCGCTCGGTCTGAAGATGCCGCGTGGCTATGGATGGCTGACAAATCCGCGCCGCGCACTCTACAACCGCATCTACAGCCGAACGACGCGCCCGACCTGCCTGGTAGCGATCGTCGCACTTGGTGCGGCAATCGTTGCAACGAGCGCGATCGGTGCAGCCCTGTTACGGTAGCCAGCTTGTTGTACTTCTCGTGAGGAGTTCCGATGCTGCGATGGATCATTCTTGCCGCGATTGCAGGTGTGGCTGTACAGTCACAGCAACTTGCTGTGCGCACTGTTGCCACGAATTTGGATACCCCGTGGGAAATCCTCTGGGGTCCCGATGGCTGGCTCTGGGTTACCGAACGCCCAGGACGGATACGCTGCATCAACCCTGAAACTGGCGAGCAGCGAACGCTCGCAGTACTCTCGGACGTTTACGAGCAGGGCGAAAGCGGCTTGCTCGGTATGGCACTCCACCCAAACTTTGCCGATTCGCCGCACGTGTTCGTTGCGTACACTTGGCGGGAGGGATCGCAGATTCTCGAACGAATCGTGCGCTTTACCTACGATGGCTCTGTGCTCGGCGACATGCGTATCCTGCTCGATCGCATTCCGGGTGCGACGATCCACGATGGGTGCCGCTTGCTCATTCTGCCTGATCGGACGCTGATGGTGACAACTGGTGATGCGAACGTCGCTTCCCGGGCGCAAGATCTCCAAAGCCTAAGTGGCAAAGTTCTCCGCCTTCGGCTCGATGGAACAATCCCGGACGATAACCCCTTCCCCGGCAGTCCTGTTTGGTCGCTTGGTCACCGCAATGCTCAAGGGCTTGCCTGGCACGAGGGCATCCTCTACAGCTCCGAACACGGCCCGAATAGCGATGATGAAATCAACATCATCGAGCGCGGCCGGAACTACGGCTGGCCGGATGTGATGGGCTATTGCGACTCCCCCACCGAAGCGGAATTCTGCCGAACGCACGCAGTCGTCGAACCTATCGCTGCATGGACGCCGACCGTTGCGCCGTGCGGCCTGGCGTACTACGCTGGCGGGCAGATTCCCCAGTGGGAGAATTCGCTGCTGCTGACAACGCTGAAAGCATCACGGCTAATTGTGCTCACGCTCGATTCGACGCGGCGCCGTGTGATGAGCCAGCAACTGTACCTGGCAGGTCAACTGGGACGACTCCGCTGCGTCTGTGTCTCGCCGAATGGGCGCATCTTCCTTGGAACGAGCAATCGCGACGGACGCGGTTCGCCGCAGCCGAACGATGATCGCATCGTCGAGCTTGTTGCTGCCATGAGTACTGTTCCGGAACCGACAACCATCTCCTGGTGGATTACATCCGGCACTGCGTCGCAGGGTCATGTTCTCACAGTAAACGTCCCCGAACCAGGGCCGCTACGGCTTGAGCTTGCTGATCTTAGCGGGCGATGGCGGCGTTCGTGGGATTTCGGTGGGATTGAATCGGGCGAGCAGAGAGTAGAGCTTCCAACGATTGGTCTTCCCAGCGGGGTGTACATGGCACGCCTTGCAGCAGGGGACCGCCCTCCACTACGCCAACTGGTGATCCTGGTCAACTAAGCCGATCAGTTTCTTCCCGCAGCAGCTGACGAATTGGTTCAACATGCCGCACAAGAATCGCCAGGCAGATGACGACGACAGCGAGCTTGAATTCGACAGTAGCAAAAGGCTCGAACCTCGCAGTTGCATGGAGCAACGCACCGGGAGTGTTGACGATCAAAATCGCTGTGCCGAGCGTGCCGGTGACGTTGCCGACGTGGACGTGCCGGCGGATAGCGAAGTATCCAGTCAGGTACATAACCAACCACAGCACGAGTGGCAACGGATTGATCGCCAGCGAAACCCCCGCAGCCGGCGCGAGACCGCGGCCGCCACGTCCCACGAGGAAGATGCTCCAGTTGTGCCCGAGCACCACAGCCGTCCCCGCTGCTGCAATACCGAGGAAGCTGCTAGCCAGCATGCGCGCCAGTAGAACTGCTGCTGCTGCTTTGCCAACATCGGCGAGTGCGACGAGGATACCGATCCACGCCTTTCCGGTGACGTCGTAGCTATTGCGTGCACCGATGTTAGTGCTTCCCTCGTGGCGAAGATCCTTGCCACTTGCGAGCCGAACGATAATCCACGCTATGGGGATCGAGCCGAGGAGATAGCCGCACGCTGCAGCTGCGATGTCGCCGAGGGAAACGCTCATGGCTACTCCCACTCGATGGTCGCAGGGGGCTTGGAGGTGATATCGTAGCAGACACGGTTGATCCCGCGCACCTGGCTGGTAATGCGGTTTGCCAGACGGCCGAGGAGGTTGTGCGGCATTGGGTACCAATCGGCAGTCATGCCATCGGTGCTCGTGACCGCACGCAGGACGCACAGATGCTCGTAGGTGCGGCTATCGCCCATGACGCCGACGGTTTGAATTGGCACAAGCACAGCGAACGCTTGCCAAATTTCGGTGTAGATACCCGCAGTGCGGAGTTCGTCAATGTAAATATCGTCTGCTTGGCGAAGTAGCTCGAGCCGTTCGTGCGTAACCTCGCCGATAATGCGGATAGCAAGCCCAGGACCGGGGAATGGGTGGCGCTCCAGGAACCACTGGGGCACACCGAGTGCACGTCCGATTGCACGGACCTCGTCTTTGAATAGTTCGCGGAACGGCTCCAGCAGCTGCAGGTTCATCGTTTCGGGCAAGCCACCGACGTTGTGGTGGGTCTTGATTGTTGCCGAAGGACCTGCGACGCTCTGGGATTCGATGACGTCCGGATAGAGTGTTCCTTGCGCCAGGAATGCAACGTCAGGGAATCGCGTTGCTTCACGCTCGAAGACCTCGATGAACGTGTGGCCGATAATTTTTCGCTTTTGTTCGGGATCAGTCACACCGCGGAGACGCTGGAGAAACAGCTCTCCTGCATGGACGACGGTGATGGGAATGTCGAAATGCTCGCGGAAGAGATGTTCAATCGTGCGGCTTTCGCCAGTACGCATCAAGCCTGTATCGACGTGGATGCAGTGGAGTTGCTCGCCGATAGCGCGGTGGATGAGGACTGCTGCAACGGTGGAATCTACTCCGCCGCTCAACGCGCAGAGTACGCCGCGGGATCCAACCCGTTGACGAATTTCCTCGGTCGTCGAGGCGATGATGTGCTCGGGCGTCCACGTACCGCTTGTGCCAGCGATTCGGCGAGCGAAGTTTTCGAGGATGCGTGCGCCGTCGGCGGTGTGGTGCACTTCGGGATGGAACTGCAATCCCCAGATAGGAAGGCTTTGGTGGCGGATCGCAGCGTAGGGAGCGTTCTCGGTGTGCGCGATTGGCTCGTAGTCCTCCGGGAGCAGGCTGATGGCATCGCCGTGGCTCATCCAGACGATCGTCGGCGATGGCACACTCTCGAAGAGCGGATCGGTACGGTCAATGATTAACTCGGCGCGGCCGTACTCGCGACGTTCGGCGGGGGTGACGCTCCCGCCAGCTTGGTAAGCAAGGAGCTGCAAGCCGTAGCAAATTCCAAGCACCGGAATGGCATGGTGCTCTGCGAGCGAGCGTACGTCAAACGAAAGCCGCGGCGCATCCGGTGCATAGACGCTTGCTGGCCCGCCGGAGAGAATGATGCCGCGCGGACGAGACTCCAGCAGCGCATCGAGCGTTGCTGCGGCGGGCGGGATGATCTCGGCATAGACGCCGCATTCGCGGATGCGACGCGCGATGAGTTGGGTTACTTGCGAACCGAAGTCAATGATGAGGATACGCTCGTGGGGTGTCATACGGAATGAACGTGTACCGCATGCAAAGTTACGAGGAGGAGTACCGCGAACGATAGTGTACTTTGCAATTTCACGAACTGCTTTCGGCAATGGAGGATCAACTGAGGAGGTAGATTTCCGTGCCGAAAAGATGTGTCGCAACGCTGAGAAATTTCGGTAAACTACCGAGTCAACCGCAGCCTGAAAAAATATCCAGTGGAGCGGACACGCCCGGCAACCTGAAAATGTCTTCAGGGTAGTTTTTGGAGTGACATTTGGTGACAATTGGCAGAGTGCTATGAAAATATGGTATAACAGCAATTGATTGTACAGCTTCACTCATGGTATCGAAATATGCGAAAAATGCAGAAAAACGCAATAAATCTGGTGAGAGCATCCACTATTCTCAAAGGAGTGATACATCGGTGGGGAAAAGTGGGTGAAGAGTTACAGATCGAGGATACATCGTCTCCACCATCGCTTCTCAGT